>NZ_BAAGWC010000010.1:146567-179136 GCF_054780555.1 Hymenobacter daeguensis | reverse complement strand
CCCCGCCGCCACCCGCGCCGCCGCGCCGCCCGCCGCCACCGCCCGTGCCCACTGGCCCCAGCTGGTGGGAGCGCGCCTCTACTCTGCTGCTCGAAAACTGGACGGGCATCCTCGGCGCGGTGGTGCTGGTGACGGGCGTGGGCTTTCTGGGGATTTACGCGGCTTTGCGCCTGGCCCCGCCCTTTCGGTTTTTGATGATTTGCGCGTTTTCGGCCGGGCTGCTGGGGGCGCGGTTTGCGCTGCGCAACAAGGAGTTTGCCCGGCAGCTGAATGGCTGGCTGCTGAGCAGCGCGGCGGCTATTTTCCTGTTTGCCTGCGTGGGCTCGGTGAGCATTGCGGGGCTGCGCTGGGCCACGCCGCCGTTCGACTACCTGCTGCTGCTGGCGGGCGTGAGCGCCAACCTGTGGCTGGCCTGGCGCGCCAGCCGCCAGGAGGTATCCACGTTGCACGGGGTGCTGAGCCTGGTGGCGCTGGCGGTGCTGCCGCCCACGGCCCTCACGCTGGCGGCGGCGGCGGGCGTCACGGCGTTCAGCATTGCCATCACCTACCGGCAGCTGTGGAAGTACCAGTTGCTGCTCAGCATCATCAGCTTCTTCGCGTTTCACCTCTATTGGCATCAGGAGCTGGCCGTGGTTTCGAATGCGCTGCGCCTCACGGCCATGGGGCTGGTGCTGCTGGTGGGCGTGGCGGCCGCCGTGGTGCAGTACCGGAGCGTGTATGCCAAACGCACGTTCGAGCCGCTGCTTTTCACCGCGCACCTGCTGAACTGGACCTGCCTGGGCATCAACCTGTACCTGTACAGCACGGGTTCCATCTGGAAAACCATTCCGCTGGCGCTGGGCGCGCTGCTCACCTACTGGGCCGGGCGCAAGGCCCGGCAGCTGGGCATTGGCTGGCTGTTCCAGACCGATACCATCATTTCGCTGATGCTGGCGCTGGCCACGGCGTTTTCGCTGCAGGGCTGGCACGCCACCAACTCCGTCATCCTGCTGTTTATGCTGCTCGAATCGTTGCTGGTGGCCCTGATAATGGCCCGGCAGCGCGAGGCGCTGGTGTACCGCGTGGCCATGAGCGGCGCGGGCCTGGCCGCCACGGCCCTGCTGCTGCTGGCCGGCAGCAAGCTTGGTTTCAGCCCGCCGCCCACGCTTTACCGCGACGCTTTCGTGCTGGCGCTGGCCGGCTGGGCGGGCCTGGCTTTCGTGCGGTTCATTTTCAGGCAGCCGCTGCTCGATAGCACCCCGGCCGCACCCGGCACCCCGAAGCGCAACGCTCCCCCCGAAGCGGCGCACCGCCGCCTGCTGAGCACGTTTGCCGGGGCGGCCGGGCTGCTGCAGGCCGGAGCGGCCGGGCTGCTGGCGCGGGTGCTGTTTGCCTGGGCCGACGCGCCGGTAGCCTTGCTGATTGGGGCAGTGCTGGGGCTGGCCGGCGCGGCGCTGGGCCTCGCCGCCTGGCTCCGGCCCCAAGCCGCTATGCCCGCCTGGATACGCCAGCAGCAGCTGGTGCTGGCGCAGCTCCTGGTGCTACTGGCCGTGCTGGGCCTGCACGAAACGGGCCTGGGCTGGCCGGTACTGCTGGGCTTGCTCTACGCCGAAAACCTGATTGTTGGCCTGCTGGCCAGCCGCTGGCGCGAGGCGCTGCTCTACCGGCTCGCACTGGCCGGTGCTTCGCTGGCGGGGGCCAGCCTGCTGCTGGTTGCGGCCGACAAAGCGGCTTCCGGCCTGCCGCCGGAGCTCTACCGCGATGCCTTGGTACTGGCGCTGGCCGGCTGGGCGGGCATCGCATTCACGAAGCTGGCCTACCGGCAGCCAGCCGCCAAAACAGCGGCTGAACCTTCGCCCGATGCCGGCAATATCGGCGTAGCCGGGCATAGCTGGCTGGGCGGCATCGCCGGGCTGGCCGGCCTGCTGCAAGTGGGGGCGGGCCTGCTGCTTGTGCGGGTCGTTTTTGGCTGGCAGCATGTGCCGGTGTGGCTGCTGCTCGCGGCGCTGCTGGCCCTGGCGGGCGCAGCGCTGGGCCTGGCCGCCTGGCTCCGGCCCCAAGGCGCTATGCCCGCCTGGATACGCCAGCAACAGCTTATCCTCGGGCAGTTCTTTATGGGATTGGCCGTGCTGGGCCTGCACGAAACGGGCCTCAGCTGGCCGGTAGTGCTGGGGATTCTGTATGCCGAAAACCTGGTGGCCGGCTGGCTGTCGGCTCGGCAGCGGGAGGCCCTGCTCTACCGCATTGCCCTAACCAGCAGCTACCTAACGGGCGCCGCCGTGCTTTGGGCAACCACCGGCAAGCTCACCAGCCACATTCCCCACATCCTCTACCGCGATGCCCTGGTGCTGGCCCTCACCGGCTGGGCCGGCATTGCCTTCACGCGGCTAACGCACCCACGGCTGGCCCTTCCGCTTTCCGCTCCTGCCCTGCCCTCTCCTCAAAGCCCACATTCCATCACCAGCTTCGGCCCCCACGACGGTAGCTGGCTGAGCGGCTTCGCGGGCCTGGCCGGACTGCTGCAAGCGGGAGCCGGCCTGCTCCTGACGCACGTAGTTTTTGCCTGGCAGCACGCGCCGGTTGCCGGGCTGATTGGGGCGCTGCTCGGCCTGGCGGTGGTGGCGCTGGGGCTGGCGGCCTGGCTCCGCACGAGCACGATTGTTCCAGCCTGGGTACGCCAGCAGCAACTGGTGCTGGCGCAGTTTTTCAGCCTGCTGGCCGTGTGCAGCCTGCACGAGCTGCACCTGAGCTGGCCGGTGGTGCTGGGTCTGCTTTATTTTGAAAATCTGGCCGTGGCACTGCCGACGGCTCGTCGGCGCGAGCACCTGCTCTACCACATTGCGCTGGCCGGCGCGTACGCCACCGGCCTGAGCCTGCTGCTCATGGCCGGCAGTGCCATGAGCAACGACCTGCCGCCCGTGCTCTACCGCGATGCCCTGGTGCTGGCCCTCACCGGCTGGGCCGGTATCGTCTTCGCTCAGCTGGCCCACCGGCAGCTTCTGCAGGCGGAGAAAGCCATTGCCGCAGCCCCCAGCCAGCCCGAAATCAGCAGCACCGACCAGGACCTGCTGAGCGGTTTTGCCGGCCTGGCCGGGCTGCTGCAAGCCGGCACCGGCGTCCTGCTGGCGCGGGTGCTGTTTGCCTGGCAACAAGCCCCGGTGGCCGGGCTGCTGGTGGCCCTGCTGACGCTGGCGGGCGCGGCGCTGGGCCTGGCCGCCCGGCTCCGCACGCACGGCCAGCTGCCCGATTGGGTCCGGCGGCAGCAGCTGGTGCTGGGACAGTTTTTTGTGGTGCTGGCCGTGCTGGGCCTGCACGAAACGGGCCTGACGTGGCCAGCCGTTCTGCTCATCCTCTATGCCGAACACCTGCTGGCGGCCCTGCTCCTGAATGGCCGCAGCGAAGCGACGCTGTTGCACACGCAAACCTATCTGCTGGTGGTGCAGGCAGCGCTGTTGCCCTTGCTGATTAGCTATACCGCGCCCGCAACCCTGAGCTTCCCCGCCCGCGCGGCCCTGCTCACGGGCGCGGCATTGCTCACCGTGGGCTACCAGCTCCGGCGGTATATCCTGTCGAATGCCGATGAAGAATTTTTCGTTATCCGATTCAGCGCCACGTTCCGGTTGCCCGCGTTGGGACTGGAGGCCGGCTGGCTGCTGCTCAGTGCGGGGGCATTGGTGTACGAGCGTGCCTGGGCGGCCTGGGCGTTGGTGGGGCTGCTCGGCACCCTGCTGCTGCTGCGGCAGCGCCTCATGGTGCCGGGCCTGTGGGCCGGGCTGGTGCTGGCCGGCGCAGGCTATATCGGGCTTCAATGGAGCCATGTGTTAGCACCGCCGGCCGGCCCGCACTTCAGCCCTGGCTATGTGCTGCGCTACCTTTTGCCCACGCTAGCCATTCCACTAGCGGGCCTTTGGGCCTCCTGGTGGGCGGGGGCCGGCCGTTATCTGCGCTGGCCGTGGCTGTACCTGCTGGCGCTGCACCTGGTGGTGGCGCTGGTAGCCGCCGTGCCCGGCGGCCACATTGCCTACCTCACCCTTGGCCTGTTGGCGCTGGCCGCAGCGGCCTTCGCGGCCGCCCGGCTATGGCGGCGCACCCTGCCCGACGAAGCTGCCGTGCGCCGCGCCGGCACTCCCGACCGCTTCCTGCTGCACATAGCCTACTGGCTGCTGGGCTGCAGCCTGGCTACTCACCTCTGGCTGATTACGCTGCATGAAAGCTTCTTCGGCCAGCCCGCCGAATACTTCACGGCTGCCGCGCTTTTTGCCGTATTGGCTGCTTTCACCCTGTCGCCCCCCCCGGCTGCGGCGCCGGTGTATCATTCCTGGCGCTTGCTGCATCCGTGGCTGCCCGAAGCCACGGTGCTGTTTGGCACGGCCACACTGTGGCACAACATCCGCACGCCGTGGCTGCCGCTGGTGTGGGTTTTGGCCGCTTTGGTCCTTAGCCATTCAGCCGCTCAGCTTTCCGTTCGCCTGCGGCGGCTGGGCGTGTATGGGCGCCTGTATTACTGGCTGGCGGCGGGCACTGCCAGCGTTGCCAGCCTGCTCTACCTCTCGCCCGACCAGCTACTCAGCGCCGAGTGGTGGGAAGTTACCGCCGCCGTAGCCCTGCTTTTCGGCTACGCAGCCATGGCCCTGCAAGCCGGTGCAGCCCCCTACGCCGGCCTCTCGCCCGCCTGGGATGCCCTGGCCCGGCCACCGCGCCGGATGCTCGAAGCCTGGCTCCTCTACCCCGCTTTTCTGGCCCTCGCCCTGCTGCTCATTCAGTCCTTCGACCGCTCGGTGCTCACCGTGCTGCTGATGGTAGAGGTGGTGGCCGTGTTCAGCACCAGCCTGCTGCTCAGGCGGCAGGACCTGCGCTACCTTTCGCTCGGTGGCATGCTGGCCTGCCTGGTCCGCCTCGTCTTCTTCGACCTCAGCCAAAGCGGCACTGTCACCCGCGCCGTGGTCTTCATTCTCATGGGGCTGCTACTGCTGGGCATGAATGCCCTTTATGCCCGCTTCAAATCCCGCTTCGCCCCGGATGATGCCCCCGCCGAAGAACCAGACGAAGCCTCTGGCGAAGAAGACGCGTTTCCGGAACCGGCCAATTAAGCCCCTGGCGCCGCCCCTATCACAGAAAAGCCCGTCCAGGAAATTGGACGGGCTTTCGTATGGTTGAAAAAGACAGTTGTTAGATAGGTAGGTAGTGCGCGTAGGTAGACTAGTAGTAAGCTAGTTAATCTCATCAACGTGGGCGCGCAGCACCTCCCGGGCAATGGCCAGGTTGGTTTCACGCGCGTTCACCACCAGATAGATGAACTTGTTGCCTTCCGAGTTCAGCTTCAGCAGGTGCAGCTGGTTGCTCAGCGTAATAAGAATGTCCTCAATCCGCTCGCCCTGCAGCTTGAGGGCCGTCATGGCTTTCTGCTTCTGCCGCACCACTTCGGTGTTGTAAGCCGCCGCGGTTTCGGGGTTAATGCCCGGTGAGTTGGAGTGCGAGGCCAAAGCCACGCCCGAGTTCACATCGACCACAGCCACGGCCACCAGGCCCGGCAAATCGGTGATGATTGCCTCAACTATCTTCCCGGCAGCCGTATTTTTCGAATAAGCCATGTCGGTAGGGGGCACAGAAAGAGCTACTGACGACTCTTTGAGCTTATTCGCCACGTGCTTGCGGTAGGTTCTCGCTTTCACTTAACAATAAACCGGATAGGCAACTATAAAACAATGTGTTAAAGAAAAGAACACGGTACAGGCAGCCCGTAATCAGCCAGCGCTGCTGCTTGCCAGTCAGGCAGCGGTGGCCTAGCTACTTGCTACCGAATTCCTGCGGCTTAGAAAAACAGCCAGTGCTTGCGCTTCTCGGCGCGGGGCTGCAGCTTCACCCCTTGCTGGACAGCATCGCCGGCTTTCACTTCCTGGTCGTGGTAGCCAGCGTAGCCGTACTGCAGGGTGGCGGTAGTGGCTTCGGCAGCAGGCACGCGCAGGGCGTAGGTACCGGTAGCGTCGGTGCTGGCTCCGAAGTGCGTGCCTTTACGCATTACGGTGGCACCTACCAGCGGCTTGCCGTCTTCGTTCAGGATGCGGCCCGAAACCGTGACCATGCGCGTGGCGCTGGCTTCGGCAGCAGCGGCGCTGGCAGTTTCGAGCGAAGTCATTTCCGGCATGCTTACCGGAATAGTCATCGCATTGTGCGAGGGCAGGCGGGTGCCGGCCATCGACACGCCGGCAATCAGCGCAGCCACTCCCACCATCGAGAAGGCCCGACGGCGGAACCGTTGTGGCTGCTCGCGGATGAACAGCATCTGCTTCTGCATCCACGTAGTGGGGCGGGCATCTTCGGCCTCCTGCGTGGTCATTTCGTGCCAGCGCGTCACGGTGCTATGAGCCTGCGTGGCATCCTTGCGCAGGTACTCTTCCACGGCACGGGCCGAAGAGCGAGCCAGGTCGCCACGCAAATAAGCGTCGCGGTAAACCGGCAGCAATTCGCCGGTCTGCGGGTCGAAGGGAGTAGCGGTAAGCTTCATTGGGATTAAGAAAAAAAAGGTGGGAAAAGTGTCTTTGTGGCTTAACCGGCTAGCCACCAGCCTAAACTACTCCACCACCAAAGGCTCCAGTAGTTGAATACTGCCGCGCATCACGGCGCGGGCAATGCCCAGGTTCGTATCGCGGCTGTCTACCGCGAGGTACACAAACCGCTGCCCACCGGGCACCAAATGCAACAAATGCAGCTGCGACGGCAGCGTAAACAGCATCTCTTCCAGCTGCTCATCGGCCGAATGCTGCGCTACCAGCGAAGCCTGCACCTGCCGCACAGCCTCGGCATTGAAGCCGGCCACAATCACGGGGCGCAGTTCACGGTCGGTGGTGTAGGTAGCCAGGGGCTTGCCGGTGGCCACGTCCACTACCGCGGCCATCAATAGGTCAGGCAGCTCATCCAGCAAGTACCGGATGGCCTGCTCAATAGCAACGCCTTCGGGGCCGGTTGTGGTAAGCACAACCTCATTGGGCATCGGCCCGGTCAGGCGCTGTAGTTGCTTGAGAAAGGGAATCTTCATGGGGCGCGGGCGGTGCTATCCCGGCTCGGCCCCGCCGCGCGCCAGGGCGGCAGCGGGCCCGATGTGGCAGCGCGACGGCCCTGCCGCCGGCCTTATGCAGCAATTAATTGAGTTGGTCGGCAGTCGCGCGCAGCACTTCGCGGGCAATGGCGAGGTTGGTTTCGCGCGAGTTCACCACCAGGTAAATGAACTTGTTGCCGTTGGGCGTCAGCTTCAGCAGGTGCAGCTGGTTGGTAAGCGTGATGAGGATGTCCTCAATCGTTTCGTTCTGCAGCTTGAGGGCCGTCATGGCCTTCTGCTTCTGACGCACCACTTCGGTGTTGTAAGCAGCGGCAGTTTCGGGGTTGATGCTCGGCGAGTTCGAGTGCGAGGCCAGGGCCATGCCCGAAGTTACGTCCACGACGGCTACGGCCACCAGGCCCGGCAGGTCGTTCAAAACGTCTTGTACTACTTTGCCGGCGGCGGTGTTGGTTGAGTAAGCCATTTTACTTAGTTAAGGGGAAAAAGTGTTGAGTGAGAATTGGGTTAGTTAAAATTTATCGTCAGGGAATAATCGACTTCAGCACCTCCCGCGCCAGCGCCAGGCTGGTATCCTGCGCTTTCACTACCAGGTAGCCAAACCACTGCCCGTTTTTAGCCAGGCGAATGAGGTGGAGCTGCTTGCGGAACGGTATCAGAATGTCCTCTAGTCGTTCGCCGCGCATGTTCAGCGCGGTCATGGTTTGCTGTTGTTGTCGCACCATTTCTGCCCCACAGGCTGCCGCTACTGCTGGGTCGAAGTGGCGCACGTTGCTCAGGTGTGCCAGGCATGTTCCGGTAGCAGCTTCCACTACCGCCATTGTTGTCAAAGCCGGCAACTGCGCCAAAGCACCTTTTATTACTTTTTCAATTTTTTTGGGAATCAAAATTCCCTCATTGGGAGAGTTATTCCAAAAAATAGACGGTTGTTTTTCGGCTACTTTCCGGACTGGCTTAGCGATAACAACAGAGCTACTCATCAGATACAAATCAAAAATTTATTCTCTTATACCACACATTATCTAGTAGTTAACCTTGATTATGCTAGCGCCTTGTGTATTACAAATCTCCATCATATAGCTATTCACAAAAAATGACATTCGTCATTTTTATTTATGATTTATGTCATTTTCATCAATTTTTCACTTTTCACAATAAATATAACTTTACCAATTTAATTATTAATTCAGCAGACAAAAAAATCACCATGGATTTCCTCCGTGCCTCCACAGCAAGATTTAAGTGCTACGTCCTCATTTCAGCAGCACCTTGACTTCTATGCTGCCCTTAATCGACCCGAGTTGTCGTTGGGGCTTTAGTCGTAGAGCGCCGCGATATGACTCAGCGCGTTCATATCCAGAATAGTAAACTGGCTGCCCCGTGTAGTAATAATGCCAGCTTCCTTAAACTCGGAAAGCAGTCGAATGGCCGTTTCCTTGGCCGTGCCTACCAGCGAGGCCAGGTCCTCGCGCGAAACGGTCACATTGAATGAGGCTTCCGGTCCTGCTTCTCCAAACGTGTGGGCAAGCAGCAACAGCGCTTCGGCCAGCCGCTCGCGCACAGGCTTGTAGGCCAGATGCAGCATTTGCACCTCAGCAGTGCCCAGGGCCCTGGCCATCATCTGCATAAGCGCCGTCGAAAATTGCGTGTTCGACTGCCACACCCGAAAAAAGTCGGCGCGCGGAATGAAGCACACCATGCAGTCATCCAGAGCTATGGCGGAGGTGGTGTACTTGGTTTCGGCTACTACCGACTGAAAGCCAAGCATATCGCCGGCTTTCACCAGCTGCGTAATTTGCTCTTTGCCTTCGCCACTGGTCTTGGTAATCTTTATCTTACCCTGGTTCACGCAGTGCAGCCCCAAGGCCGGGCTACCCTCCTGAAATATGCGCTGTCCTTTCTGATAGCTCTGCGACACCTTATTTGTCGCAATAAAATCCAATTCCTCTAATTGGCAGCAGCTCATGAGCGGGCCTTTGCGATTGGGGCAATTCTGGCACGTAGGAGTAGAGAACCTGTTCATAAAATATAATTATGCTAGCGCCTATCAGGCCTCAAAGATACAGCAACACATAAATCGATAGCAAGCATAATATTTTTTCAACAGGCATTTTATTGTGTTCACCGAGCATAACATGGATTCCAACGTCCAAAAATGAAAAAGGTCGATTCCCATATCGGGAATCGGCCTTTTAAAAATCCTAAATCAGGAATTACACACCCAATAGCAGACGGGTTGGGTCTTCAAGTAGCTCTTTCACCCGCACCAGGAAGCTCACCGACTCGCGACCGTCGATGATGCGGTGGTCGTAGCTCAGGGCGAGGTACATCATCGGGCGAATGACTACCTGGCCGTTTTCGGCGATGGGGCGCTGGATGATGTTGTGCATACCCAGAATGGCCGATTGTGGCGCGTTGATGATGGGCGTGCTGAGCATGGAGCCGAACACGCCACCGTTGGTGATGGTGAACGTGCCGCCGCTCATCTGCTCAATGGTAAGCTTGTTGTCGCGGGCCAGGCCGGCGAGGCGCACTACCTCTTTCTCAATGCCCTCGAACGAGAGCTGCTCGGCGTTGCGAATGACGGGCACCACCAGGCCTTTGGGGGCCGATACGGCAATGCTGATGTCCGCAAAATCGGAATACACGATTTCACCATTATCAATCTGTGCGTTCACGGCGGGCCACTCTTTCAGGGCCACGCACACGGCTTTGGTAAAGAAAGACATGAAGCCCAGGCCCACGCCGTTTTTCTCCTTGAACTTGTCCTTGAACTTGTTGCGCAGGTCCATGATGGGCTGCATGTTCACCTCGTTGAAGGTGGTGAGCATGGCCGTTTCGTTCTTCACCGACACCAGGCGGCGGGCCACCGTTTTGCGCAGGTTGCTCATGCGCTCGCGGCGCACTTCGCGGCTGCCACCGGTAGGGGCACTGGCAGCAGGGGCTGCGGCTGTTGGGGCTGCCGGGGCAGCAGCCGGCGCTGGCGCAGCAGGCTTGGCCTGGGCATTCTGAGCATCTTCCTTGGTGATGCGGCCGTCGCGGCCGGTACCGTTCACGTCGGCAGCGGCAATGCCTTTCTCATCAAGAATTTTACCAGCCGCGGGCGAGG
The DNA here is from genome assembly GCF_054780555.1 of Hymenobacter daeguensis. Taxonomy (NCBI): domain Bacteria; kingdom Pseudomonadati; phylum Bacteroidota; class Cytophagia; order Cytophagales; family Hymenobacteraceae; genus Hymenobacter; species Hymenobacter daeguensis. The sequence goes on along the minus strand of NZ_BAAGWC010000010.1, from coordinate 168,994 downwards.
GTACGCCCGTAGCGTACGTAGCGGCACCACCGGCAGCAGGCTGGGCCAAAGCGGCCGTAGTAGCCGCAGCGGCCGGAGCTGCAGCGGCGGGGGCAGCCGGAGCATTGCTACCACCAACGCCACCTTCAATGCGCGCAATGGTAGCACCGATGCCGATGGTTTCACCTTCTTTCACGGCGTGACGCAGGGTGCCGGCAGCTTCGGCGGGCAGCTCAAAGGTGGCCTTGTCCGATTCCAGCTCCGCAATTACCTCGTCGCGCTCTACCTGGGCCCCGTCGGGCTTCAGCCATTTGGCTACCGTCACTTCGGTGATGGACTCGCCTACGGCGGGGATTTTCATCTCCGTGGAGCCACCGCCAGCGGCGGGCGTGGCAGCAGCGGCAGCTGGCGTGCCGCCGTAGCCGGCCTGGTCGCTCGCGGCCGGGTTTTCTTCTCCTTTATTAATAGGGTCGGCAGCCGGGGCAGCGGCCGGCGCAGCAGCCGGGGCCGGAGCCGGAGCAGCACCGGCAGCAGCCCCGTCCAGCTCGGCAATGACGGTGCCGATGCCAATGGTTTCGCCTTCGGCCACGCGGATTTTCAGTACGCCGTCGGCTTCGGCGGGCAGCTCAAAAGTGGCTTTGTCCGATTCCAGTTCCGCAATTACTTCGTCGCGCTTCACGGCCTCGCCGTCTTTTTTGAGCCACTTGGCAATCGTGACTTCGGTGATGGATTCGCCAACGGCGGGAATTTTGATTTCGAGGGCCATAAACTAGGTGGCGTGGGAAAGAGAGTGTTGTTCTAAAAGGTTATTTACAGGTACGCAGGGCAGGCAACAACGGCGAAGCCTAGTCCAGCTTTTTGGCCGCTTCGGCGGTGGCTTCAATGTTGGTATCAGCTACGGCTTCTTTGGGCTTGTCGAAGGCGCGGGCCACGAGGTCTTTCTGCTCTTTTACGTGGATTTTATTGTAGCCCGTGGCCGGCGAAGCCGAGGCTTTGCGGGCCACCACATCTTCCAGCTCGCGGCGCATGAAGCGCAGCAGGTAGTTCCAGTAGCCCATGTTCTCGGGCTCTTCCTGCACCCAGTAGATTTTGGCTTTGGGGTACTTGGCTAGCTCGGCGTCGAGCTGCTTTTTGGGGAAGGGGTGCAGCTGCTCGAGGCGCACGATGGCCACGTCCTTACGGTCAGAATTGCGCTGCTCCTCCAACAGGTCGTAATACACCTTGCCCGAGCACAGCAGCACGCGCTTCACCTTCTTGGCCTCGGCGAAGTCGTCGCCAATCACCTCACGGAAGCGGCCGCTGGTGAAGTCCTCCACCAGCGACATGCACAGCGGGTGGCGCAGCATCGACTTCGGCGACATCACCACCAGCGGCTTGCGGAAGCTCCACGTCAGCTGGCGGCGCAGGGCGTGGAAGAAGTTGGCCGGCGTGGTGATGTTGGCCACGATGATGTTGTTTTCGGCCGCCAGCTGCAGGAACCGCTCGGGGCGGGCGTTGGAGTGCTCGGGGCCCTGGCCTTCGTAGCCGTGGGGCAGCTGCATCACGAGGCCGTTCATGCGCTGCCACTTGCTTTCGCTGCTCACGATGAACTGGTCAATCATGGTCTGGGCGCCGTTGGCGAAGTCGCCGAACTGAGCCTCCCAAATCACCAGCGCCGTGGGGTTGGCCATGCCGTAGCCGAATTCAAAGCCCAGCACCGCGTACTCGCTCAGCAATGAGTTGTAGATGCTCAGCTTCTCGTTATCGCCCTCCATGAAGTTGAGCGAGTTGTAGGGAGCCGACGTTTCGGCATCGTGCAGCACTGCGTGGCGGTGCGAGAACGTGCCGCGCTGCACGTCCTGGCCGCTCACGCGCACAATGTGCTTTTCGCTCAGCAGCGAGCCGTAGGCCAGCAGTTCGCCGGCGGCCCAGTTCAGCACACGGGTTTCGTAGAACATTTTGCGGCGCTCCTTCAGCAGGTTATCAATCTGCTTGATGGGCTTGAAGCCGTCGGGAATCGTCGTCAGGGCCTTGGCCACTTTGTCCACCACCTCGGCCGAGATGCCGGTTTCGGGCGACTGCTCAAAGTCCTCCGGGGTGCTGCGGCGCAGGCTGCGCCACTCGTTTTCCAGCGCCTGATACTTATAAGGAAGGGGCTTCTGCTTCACCATATCGAGGCGGGCCTGCAGGGTGTCGCGGAACTCCTTGTCCATCTGGTTGGCCAGCTCGGCGTCTACGTCGCCGCGCTGCACGAGCATGGCGTTGTACACCTCGCGCGGATTCTGGTGCTTCGAGATAATGTTGTAGAGCGTCGGCTGCGTAAACTTGGGCTCGTCCGACTCGTTGTGGCCGTGGCGGCGGTAGCACACCATATCAATAAAGATATCGGCGTGGAACTGCTGGCGGTATTCGGTGGCCAGCTGCACGGCAAACACCACGGCTTCGGGGTCGTCGCCGTTGACGTGCACTACCGGCGCATCGATGATTTTGGCCAGGTCCGTCGAGTAAATCGACGAGCGGGCATCCTCAAAATCAGTCGTGAAACCAACCTGGTTGTTAATCACGAAGTGAATGGTGCCGCCCGTCTTGTAGCCTTCCAGCTGCGACATCTGCGTCACTTCGTAGCCGATGCCCTGCCCAGCCAGCGCCGCATCGCCGTGGATGAGGATGGGCAGAATCTGGTGGTAGTCGCCGCCGTACTGGTGCTCGATTTTGGCCCGCACGAAGCCCTCCACCACCGGGTTCACCGCCTCCAGGTGCGAGGGGTTGGGAGCCAGCTTCAGGTTCACTTTCTGGCCGCCGCTGGCCTCCACTTCCGACGAGTAGCCCATGTGGTACTTCACGTCGCCGTCGCCCATCGTGAGGTCGGGCACGGCCGTACCTTCGAACTCCGAGAAAATCTGCTCGTAGGTTTTGCCCATGATGTTGGCCAGCACGTTCAGACGGCCGCGGTGGGCCATGCCAATCATCACTTCCTTCACGCCCAGCTCGGCGCCCTTGCCGATGATGGCATCCAGCGCCGGGATGGTCGTTTCGCCGCCTTCGAGCGAGAAGCGCTTCTGCCCCAGAAACTTGGTATGCAGGAAGTTCTCGAAAACAACGGCTTCGTTCAGCTTTTTCAGGATGCGCTTCTTGTACTCCACGCCGGGGTTGAAGGCCAGCGAGTCCTTCTCCACTTTCTCGCGGAACCAGTCGAGCACCTGCGGGTCGCGGATGTACATGTACTCGAAGCCGATGGCTCCGGTATAGATTTTTTCCAGCGCCGCCACGATGTCGCGCAGCTTGGCTTGTGCGCCCAGGCCCAGCACTTCGCCGTTGCGGAACGAGGTGTCGAGGTCGGCCTCGCTCAGGCCGAAATCGGCGAGGTCGAGGCGGGGCTTGCGGTCTTTGCGCTCACGCACCGGGTTGGTTTTGGCGCGGAGGTGGCCACGGCTGCGGTAGGCATGGATGAGGTTGCGCACAGCCGTTTCCTTATCGGAAGCGGGCTCGCCAGTGGCAAAACCGGGCGCGTTATTGGTCGAAGCGGCGGTGTTGAGGACGCCGTAATCGTCGGGTTGGGGCCGCGGGCCGGGCGCGGCGGCAGTTTTGGTAGCACCTGCCGTGCTGCCGTTGGCGACGCCGTTGCCGTTGGCACCGGGCACTACGGGCGCGCCTTCGGGAAACTGCTGAGAGAAGTCAAACCCTTCAAAAAACTTGCGCCAGCCAAAATCCACCGATTCGGGATTTTGCTGGTAGGCCTGGTAAAGGGTTTCGATAGCCGCCGCGTCGGCGTTGGCGATATACGAGTACGTGTCCATTTGGGAATTCAGCTTAGTAAGGTAGCGTAAAGGTAATGGCCTTCTATATCAGGAAAAAACCTGAATTCGATTGCGCAAATTTTCCTCATAACCAATCGATTAACAACAACCGAATGCGCTATGTAATAGGGCTTGAGCTACCAATTTATCAAAAAATGCAGGGATGGACCTTTCTGTACCTGCCCGCTCCGTTGCGGCCAGACAGCTATTACTTCTTTTCTAAAGCCAGCTTTAATATAAACTTTTTGCTATACTAATTTGATACTGCCCGCGTGCCCGTTTCAGAATTGCACAATTACTTTTTCATGAACTTATCTGTCTATCAAATCGTTACTAACCTCCTGCTCCTTCCTCAACTGTGAGCAGGGCCTATACCGCCGGGCAGCACGGCGGGTGTACGAATACCTCATTGATGAATAATGCCAAACTGCTAGCAGACCTTCTGATTGCCGCAGCGGCCCTCGCCACGCCGTTTATACATGCCAGGCCTGCCGCTGAAGCGGCCGGGCTCTCGGGGTTTCTGGCCCCCCGACGGGCAATTACGCGGCACATTTCCAAAACCAAAGCCCTGACCAGGCACAAGCTCACTTATACCGTGACGGCTACGGCGTATCAGGCCGTGGCCAGCCAGACCGATAGTGAGCCATTTATCACGGCCGACAATTCCCACATCAAGCCCCACTATGGCAGCAAGAAGCGCTGGATGGCTTTATCGCGCGACTTGCTGGAACCCTGGGGTGGCCCTTTTAGCTACGGCGATAAGGTGCGCGTGAGCGGCATCTCGCCGAAGCTGGATGGCGTGTACACGGTGCACGATACGATGAACCGCCGCCACCGCCACTGCATGGATGTGCTGACCCATGTGAGTGAGAAATTCGATATTTTTCAGCCCGGTGTCAGGATTCAACTGGTTGAGCGCAAGCGGGAGCTGGCCAGGCTATAGCACCCAGGCTGCAGGCTGTTGATAGCAAACAGCTTGCCTCACAAACTCCAGGGCCCCGGCGGAGCGACGTTGTTGTGTGAACAACGTCGCTCCGCCGGGGCCCTGGAGTTTGTGAGCGGGCGTTAAATCGCAGAGTCGGCAGCGGGGGATGTGGAAGGAGCCACCGAATCGGCGGCGGGGGCGGGCCGCACAGGAATGGCCGGGGCCGGATGCGCCGGGGCCACGCGAATGGTTTCGGGCGCGGCAACCGGGGCGGGCAGCGGCGCGGCTTGCGGCCCGGCATCGATGGTGGTGGCGAGCGAGTCGGCCGCCGTCTGGCTGGTGCTGGAAATATGCTCCGATGGTGGCCGGTTGAGGGTGAGGTAGGCCACCACGGCCAGAAAAACCAGCACCCCGCCAATAGACATGACCAGGGCCAGCGGATTGCGAGCGGGGGCTTCCTCGGCAATGGCGGGAAATTCGTCGCCGGTCCATTTTGCCTCAGCGGCCGGGTCGGGCGCGGCTTCGGTGGGCAGCAGGCTGGTTTCGGCGGCAGGAAAAGCGGGTGCAGCGGAAGCCCCCAAAGGGGCTGAAGGTGTGGGCCTGGCCGCTTTTGCTTCGTCGGCTACGTCTTCGAACATGGGCGAATGCTGCTCCGCCACCGGTGCGGGGGGCAGCACTACCGGCGGCACAACCGGAGCAGGCGCCATGGGCACAGCGGCAGCACCCGGCGGCAATGGAGTACCGGGATTGAGCACCAGCCGCTGCTTCAGGGCCTCAAACTCGGCGGGCGTGAGGGCGCCGGCGTCGAGCATTTCCTTGAGCTGGCGGAGGGTGTCGAGGGGTGACGAGGGGTTGTTGTCCATGAGCCAAATACGGCCGGCGGCGGGGCTAGTTTTTGCGGTCGAGGGCCGAGAGACGGTCGCGGCGGCGCTGCAGGCGCAGGCGGCTTTCGTCCAGCACCTTGTTGTTGCGCAGCTGCGAAGCCGAGTCGGCCTTCGACTGCAACAGGTTTTCGGCGTTTTTCTTCTTCAGCTCCTCAATGCGGGCCAGGTTGGCTTCGGTATTGGTTTTGAGGAAAGCCTGCTCTTTTTCGAGGCGCTCTTTTTCCTTTTCGGTGGCTTTGAGCTTCTTCTCGGCCTCCTCAATCATGTCGCGGTAGGCCTTGAGGCGGGCGGCGCTGGCGAAGTTCTGGGTCATGGCCCGCACGGCGTCGTACTCGGTTTTGGTGCTGCTGGGGTCGAAGAAAGTGTTGTCGTCGAAGCCGCCGAACACGGCCAGCTCGGCCGTGGAGTCGGTGGGGGCAATGATGGTGGCGTAGAGGTCCACCAGCTTGCCCGACACGGTGCTGGCGGGCGTTTGGCGGGCCACCAGCACGTCGCTTTTGCCCATGCCCAGCACGCCGCCGGTCTTAAACTTCACGTTGTAGCTGCTCTTCATCCAGTCCTGGAAAAACTGGCGGATTTCGGTGGCCTGGCCATCGACCTGCACTTTGAGGGCGGCGCGGGGCTTCTTGTTGTAGTTCACGTCGCCGGGGCGCACGTCGTAGAGCTGGGCCGAGGCCGGGGCGGCAGTGAGCAGGGCAGCCAGGGCCAGCAGCAGGAAGTAGATTTTAGACATCAGGAAAAGGGTTGGGAGCGGCGGCTAGCGTAGCTCGTGGCGGTCGAAGGCGGCCTGCAAATCGTCGCGCATGGCCTGAAAGCGGTTGATGGCCGCGGCGAGAAATTCCTCATCCAGCAGCTCGCGGGCTTCGGCGTCGGAGCCGGTGAGCAGGTCGAGCTCGGCCACTTTATAGGTTTGCTCCAGGTTGCCCTGCTCCAGCTTGAGCAAAAACTTGCCATTCCAGGCCAGGAGCGTGATTTTGACGGCGGGATGGGGAATGTCGGCGACGTGGCGCATGAAGGAGGAAGAATGGCCAGAACCGGGGCGAAGATACTAAGCTCGGCCTAACTCCTCCCCCACCCCGTTCGTAAAATACCCCCGGGGCCCGGGGCTGCGGGCCGTTTTCTTTCCACGTTTAGCTCACCACCGCCATGCCACAGGGAGATAAGTCCAAGTACACTGATAAACAGAAGCGTCAGGCCGAACACATCGAAGAAAGCTACGAGAAAAAAGGCGTTCCGGAACACGAAGCCGAGGCCCGCGCCTGGGCCACGGTGAATAAAAATGACGGCGGCGGGAAACAACCCGGCGGCTCGGGCCGTAAAAGCGACAAGAAATAATTCTTGATTGCGCTTATGCGCTAGCAGGTGGCTGTGTTCCTCCACAAAAAGCCCCACCAACGCAAGTTGGCGGGGCTTTTTGGTTGCCTGAACCGTGCCGGCATGAGGCCGCCCCCCGGCGACTATTACGGTTTTTGGGCCACCATCTTCACGAGGCGCAGCTGCTCTTTGGTAAAATCGGCGGTGCCGATGGGCTCTTCGTAGCGGAGAATTTTGAGGCCGGCGGCGGTGTAGCGCCTGGGCAGCTCGTTGGTATTGAAGAAGACGCGGTAGTCGCCGCCCACTACCTGCAGGCGCTTGGTGGCATCCATGTGAAAGGCTTCGAGGACGACGATACCGCCGGGTTTCAGGGCGCGCATCACGCGGTCGGCGTAGTCGCGGCCGCCGGCGTAGCTCAGCACAATGAGGTCCCATTTGTTGGTACCCCAGTCGTATTTAGCCATGTCGGCCACCTCGGTAGTGAGCTTCACATGGAGGGTTTTGGCCCGACTCTGAGCATAGGCCAGGGCCTTTTCGGCAATGTCAACGCCCGTAACCTGCCAGCCTTGCTGGGCCAGGTAGATGGCGTTGCGGCCCTCGCCCATGTCGGCGTCGAGGGCGGTGCCGGGCGGGCGGCCCTTCACGGTTTCGACCAGCAGGGCGTTGGGCTTTTCGTTGAGCATGCGGGCGCGGGCCACCGAGTCGGTGAGGAGGTAGTTCCAGCGCTGGCGGGTGCGCTCGGCCATGCGGGCCTTGTAATCGGCCTGCTGGGCGGGCGTGGGATTGGCGGGCAGCACGGGGTCGGGGCCGAGGCCGGGGATGGGCGGCAGGCTGCGCTTGCCGGTGGGCGCGGGCTGCTGGGCCTGGGCCGCCGGGGCAAGCACGAAAAGGCTCAGGACCAGCAAAAGGGCTTTTTTCAGGTGGAAAGGTGACTGAATCGGCATGAGCGGAACAGGTGAAAATGAATGGGTAATTGCGGAAGCGGATGGCGGCTTTTCAAATATAGTCAATACATAAAGCTTTTACTATATAAAACAGGGCCGCCGCGACTGCACCATCCGCCGAAGGGCTGTAATTTTCGGGCATGAAAAAGCTCTTCTCTGCGGCGCTGGCGCTACTGCCGCTGGCCGCTGCCGCCCAAAACCCGCCCACCAACGTCCTCACCCCCGAAAAGCTCTGGCAGCTGGGGCGGCTGGGCGAAATGCAGGTGTCGCCCGATGGCAAAACCGTGGCCTACACCGTGACCAAGTACAGCCTGGCCGACAACAAGGGCAACGCCGATATTTACCTGGTGCCCGTGGCCGGCGGCGCGGCCAGGCGCCTGACCGACACGCCCGGCTCGGAAAACACCCTGAACTGGCGGCCCGACGGCAAGCTCACGTTCATCTCGGGCGAGGGCGGCACCGACCAGCTGTATGTGATGAATGCCGACGGCACCGGCAAAGCCAGGCTGAGCGAGTTTCCCGACCAGGGCCTGAGCAATTTGAAATACGCGCCGAAGGCCAATTTCATCCTCTACACGCAGGACGTGAAATCGAGCCCGGGCACGCTGGATATGTTCCCGGACCTGCCCAAGGCCGATGCCAAAATCATCGACGACCTGAACTACCGCCACTGGAACGTGTGGGACGACCACCTCGCCAGCCACGTTTTCTTCCAGCCCATCGGGCCCGATGGCAAGCCCCAGGGCTACGGTAAAGACGTGATGGCCGGCGAAAAATTCGACTCGCCGCTGATGCCTGACGGCGGCTCGGAGCAGTTAGCGTTTTCGCCCGACGGCTACCGCATTGCCTACACCAGCCGCAAGCTGACGGGCAAGGCCGAGGCCGAAAGCACCAACTCGGACATTTACCTCTACGACATTCACGACCAGAAAACCGTGAACCTGAGCGAGGGCCTGCCCGGCTACGACACCGAGCCCGCCTTCAGCCCCGATGGCAAACAGGTGGCCTGGCTGAGCATGGCCACGGCTGGCTTCGAGAGCGACCGCAACGGCATCATGGTGTATGATTTCGCCACCAAAAAGCGGGAGGACATCACCAAAGGCTCGGAGTTGAGCGCGGCCAACGTGCGCTGGAGCGCCGATGGCAAAACCATCTACTTCATGGCCGTGGTGACGGGTACGGAGCAGCTGTTTTCGCTGCCGGCCAAGGGCGGCAAAATCCGCCAGATTACGACCGGGGCGCAGAACTACAACGCATTTGAGCTCGTGGGCAAGGACCAGGCCGTGGCCAACCGCACCACCCTTTCGGCCTTTGCCGACATCGTGCGCATCGACCTGAAAACCGGCAGGGAAACGGCGCTCACCACCATCAACCAGCAGGAGCTGGCGGGCATCAAAATGGGCAAGGTGGAGGACCGTCGCGTGACCACCACCGACGGCAAGCAGATGCAGGTGTACGTCATTTATCCGCCCGATTTCGATGCCAGCAAGAAATACCCCACGCTGCTCTACTGCCAGGGCGGCCCGCAAAGCGCCATCACCCAGAGCCAGAGCTACCGCTGGAATTTCCAGCTGATGGCGGCCAACGGCTACATTGTGGTGGCGCCCAACCGGCGCGGCCTGCCCGGCTACGGCCGCCAGTGGAACGACCAGATTTCGGGCGACTGGGGCGGCCAGCCCATCAAGGACTACCTCTCGGCCATCGACGACGTGAGCAAGGAACCGTATGTGGACAAAGACCGGCGCGGCTGCGTGGGCGCCAGCTACGGCGGCTACTCGGTGTACCTGCTGGCCGGCAAGCACGAGGGGCGCTTCAAGACATTCATCGCCCACTGCGGCCTCTACAACATCACGAGCTGGTACCCCACCACCGAGGAAATGTTCTTCGCCAAGCACGACATGGCCGGCACGCCCTGGGACGCCAGCCTGGCCAAAGCCTACACCGATTTCAACCCCCAGCAGTTTGCCAAAAACTGGGACACGCCCATCCTCGTCATCCACGGCGGGCGCGATTTCCGGGTGCCCGAGGACCAGGGCATGGAAGCCTTCGGCACGGCGCAGCTGCGCGGCATCCCCAGCCGCTTCCTCTACTTCCCCAACGAAGGCCACTGGATAATGAAGCCGCAGAACGCCGTGCTCTGGCAGCGCGTGTTTTTTGAGTGGCTGGGCCGCACGCTCAAGCCCGACGGCACGGCGGCGAAGTAGGTTTCTTGTTGAATAGAAAAGGTCGGCTTTGCTAAAAAGCCGACCTTTTCTATTTCTGATGCTTTACGCCGCCAGCACTTCCGTCACCTTGCCGATGTCGGTGCTCACTTTTTGCAGGAACGTGAGCTGGTCGAGCAGGGATTTGTCTTCGGGGCCGGCGGGCGCGGCCGGGGCGGCAAGGCCGAACTCGGCCGGGGGCTGCTCGGCGGCGGGGGCAATGCGGGTCAGGCTTTTGCTGAGGGCGGCGGCGGCGCTGGTGAGGGCGCGGCGGCCTTCGGGCGGGAAGGGCGGCACGGCGGGCGCGGCCTCGCGCAGGGTGCCGGTGAGGGCCGCAATGTTGGAGGAGAGAATGTGGTTCAGCACCACAAATTCGTGGGTTTCGGTGGGGCGGTGCTGCTTGCTTTTGGGCTCGGTGAGCATGCGCTGGAAAGCAGCCGCGAGGTTGGCCCCGCTCACGTACACGTCTTTGCGGAGCAGGCGGTATTTGTCGGGTGGCAGGGGGCGGCCGGCCAGGCGGTCGGCCAGCTGGCGCAGGTAGGCCAGGTTGGCGCGCAGGGCGGCGGCCATATAGTCGGTGAGCTGCTCCGACTCCCAGTTCGGAAACAGGAAATAGCCTGCCGAAAACGCAATAGCACAGCCAATGAGCGTATCAGTAATTCGCTCCTGCGCCACCCCCAGGTAGCTCAGCCCCAGGAACCGGAACATGATGAGCAGGTAGGCCGTGAGAAACACCACCGTGACCAGGTACACGGTGCGCTGGAAGCTATACGCCACCACCATAAACACCACCAGAATGGCAAACCGCGCCTCGGGCCACGGCACCGCCCACAGGATGAGGCCGCCCAGCGCCCCGCCCGCCAGCGTGCCGACGATGCGCTCGGTGTTGCGCTGGCGCGTGAGGCTGAACCCGGGCTTGAGCATGATGGTCACGGTCATCAGAATCCAGTAGTTGTGCTGGCCCTGCCACAGCGTTTCGGCCGTGAGGTAGGCCACGAGGCAGGCCACGGTCATGCGGACGGAGTGACGGAACACGGCCGAGCTCATGGTCAGGTTCTGGCCCAGGGCGCGCAGCTCAATTTCCTGATGGGCCACGAACTGCTGGTGCTCGGCGGCGCGGCTCACGGTGAGGGCGGCGGCCTGGGCTTCATCGAAATAGCTGCGGATGTTGCCCACGCGCCGGATGATGTCGCGCAGGTTCACCAGGATTTTCTTCAGCACCCGCGTGTTGGTTTCGATGGCCGGGTCGGCCCCGAGGGCGCTGATGCGGGCCTGCAGGCGGTCCCACTCGGCGGTGAGCACGGGGCCGGTGCCGGGGTGGGCGTGGTTGGTCTGGATGGCCACGCCGAGATGGTCGAGCTCGGTGGCCACGTGCCGGATGAGCCGGGCCACGTCGTCGAGCACGCCGGTATCGCCGAAGGCCTCGCGCACGGCCGAGTAGTCGTAGTAGCCCACGGTGATGCGCTCGTACAAATCCACCGTCTCCACGAAGGTGAGCACCAGGCGGCGGCCGGTGCTGGTGGTTTCGTTCACAATCTGGCGGGTGCGGAAAATGAGGTCGCGCACGGCTTCCTGCTTCTCGTTCACCACCACCTGCTGGGCCACCAGCTGGCGGTAGTCGTCTTCGAGCACCGTGGCGGTGTTGTAGAACTTGGCTTTCAGGGCCAGGAACTTTGCCAGGGCGTGAATGCTCTCGCCCAGCGCCTGCTGGGCCGGGCGGTAGGGGCGCACCTGGTAGGCCAGCATGGCCAGGCCCGCGTACCAGAGCCCGCCCAGCAGCAGCAGGCCCGCGTGCAGGGGCGCATCGGCCAGGGCCGGCGGGTGGGCCAGCAGCAGCACCACATTGAGCAGGGCGGCCGTGCCCACGGCCCCGGCGCGCGCGCCCCACACCAGCAGCATGGTCATCCCGAAGCTGAGCACGCCTATTTCGAGGCCCAGCAGCCAGGGGTTGGTGGCGGCCAGGCTGGTGAGCAGTGCTGTGCCGCCCACCAGGGCCAGCGCGGCCAGCATGCCGTTGCGGCGGTGGGTGGCCGGGCCGGGCGTATCGGTCACGCTCACGCACACGGCCCCGGTCGAGATGGTGAGGCCGGTGGCAAAGTGCCCCCACTGCCCCAGCAGCACTGCCGGCAGCAGAATGGAAACCGTCATGCGGACCCCATCGGAGAAGTGCTGGCCGGAGAAGAAATACTGAAGGCGGCGCGTCTGGTCGTTCATGCAGCGGAAGCAGGGGTTGCGGCACTTAACGCGAAGAAGGCCCCCCGGGGTTGGCCTGCCTGGCTAAAGCTGGGTGAGGCCGGGGCGGCGGTCATCGTCGTAGGCGGTCGAGTCTTCGTCTTCGTACACGGCGCTTTCCAGGTCGCTGACGCAGGTTTCGAGCTGGGTCACTTCCTCTTCTTTTTCGGCCAGCTGCTGGCGCAGGTCGGCCAGCTCGCGGGCCTGCTGCTCCTGCACGGCCTCCAGGCGGGCCAGCCGTTGCGGCTCGGTCTGGCAGGCCGGCAGCACAAGCGCCAGCACGGCCAGGCAACGCAGAAAAGCAGACCGCACGGGTTTCATAGGGCCAAAACTACGTGATGAAGCCATTTTAACTATACGCAACCGCATGGTGGAGCATCCAATGTCATGGGCTTGAGGGTGAAATCATGCAAGGCAGCCGGGTCGCCGTCGAGGTAAGCGAAGACTTCCAGAAAATCCAGTCGCCCATCCCTGACAAACAAAATACTGCCCGCCCCGTGCGACAGGCCAGCCGCCTCTACGTCGCAGCCGTTCAAATACGGTTTTCCCACATCGATGCCGGGGCTGTCGTCCGGCACCACGAGGGTGGTGAAGAAGCCACAGCCGCTGTATTCGCGCAGCGTTACCCGGCACTGACTGATTTGCGCAGCCAGGGCGTCATTCCGATAAAACTCGGCAATGCCTTGCAGCAACGCGGCTTCCAGCGGATTCGGCTGGTTATGAGGAGCCAGTGGTACGATGGTTCGCATAATCGATGTGATACTCAACCATTTGCAGTCCGGCAAGGGCTGTGATACCTGCCTTGCTCCTAATACAGCACATCGTCCACGGCCACAATTTTGGCGGGCAGCTCGGTTTCCTGCAGCAGCTCGCGCAGGTCGATTTCGATGCTGCGGCAGATGGAGGTCATCGGCACGTCGTAAATGTCGTTTTCGAAGGGGTTTTCGCTGGTGTGGCCCACCACTTCAATCACGTTGAACACCCACGACACCAGCACCGAAAATGGCACCATCAGCCAGACGTGGTACTGGCCCAGGGCCAGGCGGCTGTCAAACTCCTCGACCAGGCCCAGCGGCAGAATGGCCGCGAATATCCAGACAAACACAAAGCTGAAAAAGGCAAACTGGCGCGGAAACGGCGTGTTCTTGATGCGCTCGCAGCCGCCCTGGGCATTGAGCAAGTCCTGAATGGTTTGCATGAGGGCCACCTGCCGGAACTCGGTGAGCAGGCCGCGCTGGCACAGCTCGCGCAGCTCCACGCTCTGGCGACGCAGCAGGTGGGTGGGCGGGTTGCTGAGGCCCTTGGCCACGGCAGCTTCGGCGGGCGGCAGGAAGGGAGCCACTTCGGTGTCCCACAGCTCGGCGGTCTGGCGGCGCAGGTGCAGGCGCAGGGCATTGCACCAGGCCAGCTGGCGGTAGAGCAGGCGGCGGTGCAGCGCGGCGAGGCCGGAAGAGTCGGGCCGGGCATCATCGGACGGGTCCTGCACAAAATCGAACACCCGGATGGCCCATACGCGGCTGGTGTTCACGATGCTGCCCCACAGCTGCCGGCCTTCCCAGAACCGGTCGTAGGAGCCGTTGCTCTTGAAGCCGATGTAAAACGCTACCGCCGTGCCGAGCAGCGCCACGGGCTGCCACGGAATGTCGAGCACGTGCACATTCAGCGGCCCGTAGAGAAAGCAGATGAGGGTGTTGTAAATTAAAAAAACGAGCAGGCTGCGGCGGGTCAGCCGCCACACCACGCTCCAGCGAAGATTATTTCGAACGTACATACAAAACAGAAATGCGGACAAGCCGGCGGAAATATGGGGATTTTACCAGATAAACCCGGGAATATCTTTCCACTCGCCGGTTAGCAGCTACGAATAATTCTACAAACCTGGGCAGGTTGCCCGGGCCGTTGCCAGGGCCATACATTAAAATGTCATTAATGGACCGTTTATTGCAGGGCCTTAGCGCACCACCCACCTCTTTTTAACACCCCTCCCCCTCTTTTTTCACCCCATCCACCCCTGATGAGAACATTGTTTACGCGTTTTGCCCTGTTGGCTGCTTTCGGCCTGGGCTTTAGTCGCCCCGCCGCCGCCCAGCAAACGGTGTACGTGCCCGCCGCCGTGACCGGCTACACTGCCGACGTAATTGCCAACGGCACGGGCACCGTGGCCAGCTCTACCACCAACACCGTGGACCGGGGCATTCCCACGGTGCGCTGGTGCTTCGCCAACTCCACGTTTCCGGGCCTGACGGCCGCCAACTCGCTGCCGGCCAATGGCCTGATTACGAGCATCAGCACGCTGGGCCTCACCTACCAGATGGCACCTGCTACCGGCAACAACTCGCTGCGCATCGACGGGGCCGGCTCGGGTACGCTCACGCTCACCAACCCGCAGTCGTGCAGCGAGGTGATGGTGCTGGCCACGGAAGGCAACGGCACCACCGCCGCCGACAAAACCTTTATTGTGACCTTCACCGACGGCACCAGCCAGACGTTCAACAACGTGATTGTGCCCGACTGGTTCAACGGCACCATCACGCCGGCCATCTACGTGGGCAGCCGGGTGAGCTACGTTACCAATGCCATCGACCTGACCGGCAACAACCCGCGCCTCTACGAGGTGCGCCTGAGCCTGGCCGTGGCCAACTACAACAAATCGGTGCAGAGCGTGACCGTGGCCAAAACCGCCACCGACCCCGTGCTCAACATCATGGGCATCAGCCTGGGCTCGAACTGCCTGAGCGCGCCCAACGCCGGCATTGCGACGGCCAACCTGTTTCCGGCCGTGGTGTGCCCCAACACGCCGGTGGTGCTGGCCCTGTCGGGCAACGACAACTCGCCCAGCATCACCTACCAGTGGCAGTCGTCCACCGATGGCGGCGCGACCTACACCGACATTGCGGGGGCTACCACCAACCCCTACACCATCCGGCCCACCGTCACGGCCCAGTACCGGGCCCGCGTTATTTGCCGGGTGCTGTCGAGCAACTCGTCGCCCGTGCCCGTTACGGTGCTGCCCAGCGTGGCCACGGTGCGCTACTCCGCCGTGGGGTCCGAAGCCAACTTCTGCACCACGGGCACGGCGCCGGTGGTGGTGGCTACGCCGGCGGGCGGCACGTTCAGCAGCACGCCGGGCCTGGCCATTGATGTCAACACGGGCACCATCACGCTCGGCAGCTCCACGCCAGGCACCTACCTCGTTACCTACCGCGTGCCCAACGCCTGCCAGGCCGTGGGCACCACCAACGTCAGCATCATCCGCACGGTAGCGCAGCTCAACTACGCCGAAACCACGTTCTGCCGCACGGGCAGCAGCGGCGCGCCCACGTTTTCGCCGGCCGGCGGCACGTTCAGCGCGCCGGCCGGGCTGGCCATCAATGCCAGCACGGGTGTTATCGATTTGGCGGCTTCCACGGCCGGCACCTACGCCATCACCTACAACAGCGGCGGGCTGTGCCCGGCCTCGGCTTCGGCCTCGGTGCTCATCAAGAGCGATGCGCTGCCCACGTTCCCGAACATCATCACGCCCAACGGCGACCAGACGAACGACGAGCTGAAGCCCAAGCTGGCCGATGTGACCAACTACCACATTCGCGTGTTCAGCCGCTGGGGCCGCAAGGTGTACGACGGCACCGACCCCAACGCCGGCTGGACCGCCGCCGACAGCAGCCCCGGCATGTATTACTACCAGCTGGAATACAACGACTGCGCCGGCCGCAAGCAGCTCTACAAAGGCTGGCTGGAAGTGGTGAAATAAGGCCCGATTCGTGCGCGAGGCTACCCGGTGGGTAGCCTCGCTTTGCGTAGGGCTCATGCCTTTTTCATTATCCGGCCGCTACTTTCTCTGCTGGTGCGGCAGCTCTTCACTCGCTTTTCTTCTGAAATGACCTCACGTTTTACGCGTTTCGCTTTTTTGCTGCTGGGCCTGAGCGCGGCCCGGCTGGCGGCGGCCCAAACCACCTACACGCCCGTCGCCGTCACGGGCTTCACCGAAGACATTGTGGCCAACGGCGCGGGCCGGGCCAATACCTCCACCACCAGCCCGGCCGACCAGGGCGTATCGGGCAACCGCTTCGCCTACGTGGCCCCCACGTTCGTGAGCCCCGTGAGCGGGGCGGCCACCCGGTCGCTGCCCGCCAACGGCGTCATCAACAGCGTGATGACTCCCGGCCTCTCGTTTCAGCTGGCCGACTACGCCAGCAACAACTCGCTGCGCCTGGCGGGGTCGGCCTCGGGCTTTCTGAACCTGGCCACGCCGCAGGCCGCCCAAACCGTGTGGGTGGCCGGCGCCTCGGGCAATGGCCAGACCAGTGGCACGCCCGTGAACGTGACGGTGCTGTTTACCGACGGCACCAACCAGGCGTTTGTCATCAGCGCCCCCGACTGGTTTGGGGGCACCGGCTTTGCCATTCAAAACCTAGGCCGCGTCAACGTCGACACCGATGCCTACGACAACACCGTGGGCGAGCCCCGCATCTACCAGTTTCCGCTGGCGCTGCTGCCGGCCAACTACGGCAAGCTGGTGCAGCGCATTTTGTTTGCGAAAGCCCAGCCGGCCGGCGCCACTATCCTTAACATCTTCAACGCCATGGCCGTGACGCTGAGCAGCAACTGCACGCTGCCCAGCGGCACCGTCACGGCCGCCGCAACCACGGTATGCCCCGGCGCTGCGGTGCCCCTTTCGCTGCTTGGCACGGCTCCCGGCAACTACCTCAGTCAGTGGCAGTCGTCGCCCGACGGCGTAACCTGGACCGATATTGTCGGCGCAACCGGTGCTACTTACACGGCCACGCCGCAGGTTACCACGCGCTACCGCTTCCGGGCCAGCTGCGGCACTACGCAGGTGTTTCTGGGGCCCATCACCATCACCGTCACGGTGCCCACGGCCGCGGTGAGCTACGGCGCTGCCAATCCGGTGTACTGCCTCAGCAGCCCCGCTGCCACGCCCACAGTGGCTCCCACGGGCGGCACCTTCAGCGCGCCGGCCGGGCTGGCCATCAACGCCGGCACGGGCGTTATCACCCCGGCCAGCTCCACGCCGGGCACCTACGCCGTGACGTATGCCGTGACCACGCCCTGCCCGGCCACGGCCACCGCCACGGTCACCATTGCGCCGCCCGCGCCCGCGTTCAGCTACGCCTGCTCGCCGTTCTACAAAGACGCCCCCAGCGTGGCACCTGTTCTCACGGGGGCCAGCGGCGGGGTATTCTCGGCTCCGCCCGGACTTGCCCTCAATCCCGGCACGGGGGTAATTAACCCGCAAAGCTCCGCCGTTGGCTCCTATACCGTGACGTACACCAGCGGCGCGGGCTGCACCAGCAGCACGTTTGTTCAGGTGTTCGAACAGGTGATATTTCCCAACATCATCACGCCCAACGGCGATTCCCAGAACGAAGCCCTCCGCCCGAAGCTAGCCAACATCTCGAACTACCACCTGCAGGTGTACAGCCGCTGGGGCCGCAAGGTGTACGACGGCACCGAACCCGCTGTCGGCTGGACCGCCGCCGACAGTGGCCCCGGCCTGTATTACTACCAGCTGGAGTACACGGACTGTGCCGGCACGCGCCAGCTCGTCAAAAACTGGGTGGAAGTGGTGAAGTAGGAACGACAATCACCGGTCAGCCCGAGCGCAGCGAAGGACCTCATCACGCCCCAAATACACACCGTGTTTGAAACGGTGCGGGCGTGATAAGGTCCTTCGCTGCGCTCGGGCTGACTGGCGGATTGCTTTTACTTCAGCGCCGCGATGCACTTCAGCTCGATGGCGATGGGCGTGGGCAGGCAGTTGATTTCGAGGGTGGTGCGGCAGGGCTGGGCCGTGGCAAAATACTCGGCGTAGAGGCGGTTGTAGGTCGGAAAGTCGTCCTTCATGTTGGTCAGGAACACGGTCACGTCCACGAGGTCGTCCCACCGGGCACCAGCTTCCTCCAGAATGTAGCGCACGTTCTGGAACACGGCGTGGCACTGGCTTTCGAAGTCGTATTGCAGGATGTTGCCGTCTGCATCGAGCACCACGCCGGGAATGGCTTTCTGGCCGCGCTGGCGCGGGCCCACGCCCGACAGAAACAAGAGGTCGCCCACGCGGCGGGTGTAGGGATAAGAGCCGACGGGCTCGGGGGCGCGGCTTTCCATAGGTGCTTCGCTTAATAGAGGAATGAAGAATGAAAAACGAGGAATGAAGAACAGCCCGGGCGGGTTGTGCCTTCAAGTATTTTCTGCAAAAGAACGTTATTCTTGGCAGGGAAGCCGTAGCCAGCAGTGCGCAGCCTTACTTTGTAACGCCCTCCGCAGGCCCGGTTTTTCATTCCTTACTCCTCATTCCTCATTAAGCGAAGCGTCTCTATGAAATTTCCCACGCTCCTGCTGCTTGGCGGCCTTGGTTTCTTTAGTCTCAACGCGCAGGCCCAGAAGCGCAAAATGCCGCCCGCGCCCTCGGCCAATGCCGTGTACGACTCGGTGGCCCAGCCGGCGGTGCCCCTCGGCGGCACCGAGCGCTACGCCCAGTTCCTGGCCAGCCACCAGAAGTACCCCACCACGGCCATGCAAAAAGGCATTCAGGGCACGGTGAAGGTGAGCTTCGTGGTGGAAAAAACCGGCACCGTGAACGAGGTGAAGGTGGAAACGCCCGTGTCGCCGGAGCTCGATGCCGAAGCCATCCGCCTCATCAAGAGCGGACCGAAGTGGACGCCCGCCCGGCACCTGCGCAACCAGATAGTGCGCCAGCGCGTGGTGGTGCCCATCTCCTTCGTGCTCTCGCCGGGCAGCACCGTCACGCTGACCACCAAAGGCACCACGGGCGCCATTGCCGCCCCGGCCGCCGACATTGCCGCCTCGGCCAACCCCGACCGGCCGGCCGTGGTGCCGCCCGACCGCCCCACCCAGCCCGTAGGCGGCAATCAGGCGTTTTTCGACTGGATTGAGAAAAACCAGAAATACCCCGCCCTGGCCCGCCAGCGCAAGATTCAGGGCAAGGTGATGGTCGAGTTCATTGTGCAGACCGATGGCAGCCTGACCGATGCCCGCGTGATTCGCAAGATGGGCTCGGGCCTCGACGAAGAGGCCCTGCGCCTGATAAAGGCGGCCCCGAAATGGGAGCCGGCCGTGTATCAGGGCAAGCCGATAAAGCAAAAGATGGTTTTGCCTGTTCTATTCCAGCTGTAGGTCGGTTTGGGTGGTCGCAGGCGTAGAGACGCGGCCTGGCGTCTCGTCGTCGAACGATAGCGCCTGAACGATTTCCAAACGGCGCGGCCGACGAGACGCGAGGACGCGGCTCTACCCCGTTTAATCCTGTACACATCCCACCCATGCTTTTTTCCTGCGCTTTGCCCATCCTTCCCATGTCGTCCATCATCACTGCCGCGCCCGCTGTTCAGCTGTGGCCTCACCAGACGCGCTACCGCCAGGGTGCCCAGACGCTGGCCCAGGAGCTGTTCGACGGGCTCGACGACGACCTGAAGCCCTACGTGCTGCTGCTGGCCCTGCCCGTCGACGACGACCTGCCCGCCCGCTGCCTGGAGCCGGCCGACTGCCCCCTGCCGGCCGAGGCATTTTCCGACGCCATGGCCCGGGGCCGCGTCATTCAGCACACCACGCCGTGGCCTTACCCGGAGCGTGATGGCGTGACAGCCGAAACCGTGCGCCGCAAGCACCAGGGCCTGGGCATCCGCACGGCCGTGCAGGAGACGCTCGACCTGCTGGACGAGCACAGCGGGCAGTTCCAGCACTTTGCCGGCTGGCCGGTCGAAATCAACGGCTACTTTGTGGTGACGGTGCTGCGCATGCAGCGCAAACCGTTGCGGGCCTACCCGTCGCTGCGCCCGTCCCGCTACTACACCGACGGCAAGCCGCTGGCGCCTTCGCTGGTGCTGGCTGCCATGTACCGCTTCAACGAGGAAGGCGTGAAAGCCCTGGCCGAGCCCGAGCCCGGGGCCAGCTTCATTGTGCGGCCCCGCGAAAGCGAGGAAATCCTGCGCTCGGCCGGCAAAACCTTCCTCGATACGCCCGCCCAAGCTCTGGGGCTCGACCCCACCGTCACCAAGCTGTTTGCCACCTGCAACACCATCAGCAGCCTGCGCTACGAGGGGGCCGAGGGCGTGGGCAAGATGCTGCTGGCCCGCCGGGGCCACCCCAACGTGGAGGAGGTTTTCGCCCTCACCTGCCCCACCGAGCTCACCGACTACCGCGCCGTGCGCAAGCTCCTGGAAATGACCACGCCCGATGTGCACCTGCTCTCCGACGGCGAGAACGTGTACGCCCTGGGCCGCCAGGTGGGCCACTACGATGCCGTGCGCGAAGACTTGTTCGTCATCAGCTTCGTGACGCACTACGCCTGGGAGTTTCAGCACGCCGGCAACGTGCTCATGCGCTCGCACTACGGCCTGCCCGGCCTGCCGCGCACCCGCCTCAGCCGGCCCGAGTTCCGCCGCGCCCTCAAGCGCACCTTCGGCCTGATGGATGCGCCCAAGGTGGAGCGCCTCTGGGACGTGGTGCTCGAAGCCAGCCGCCAGAAGCACGGCACCATGCTGGTCATCACCACCGAGGCCCTGGCCGAGGCCGACCGCCTCAAGCTGCAGTGCACGCTCATCGAGCCGGTGCCGCTCACGCCGCTCATCACCCGCCTCGTCACCAGCATCGACGGCGCGGTGCTGCTCGACCCCGAGGGCTACTGCTACTCCATCGGCGTCATTCTCGACGGCCGCGCCTCCGGCCGGGGCGACAGCACGCGCGGCGCCCGCTACAACTCCGGGCTGCGCTACGTGGAAAGCTCCGAATACCCCTGCATCGCCATTGTGGTGAGCGAGGACGGGCTGGTGGATGTGATTACGTCGGTGAAGGAGTAGGCAGGATGTGCCGCGACTGCTTTCAGGAGAATATCTATCAGTTCATTAGTCAGCAGGAATTCAGCCGACTTGAAGTAGCTATTTGGGATAAAATCAGGCAGGACAGACTACGTGAGCTGAAACCAGATGCCGAGGCTGACAATTACCAGCCCGATACTTTGTATCAATGTCAAACCTGCCGCGAAACCTGGGCACTCGCTGCGCCTGACAATGCTTGGCGTGGCTACTTTCTAAACCTGGCTTCTGCTGCTGCTTACAGAAGCAAGCTCCGCCGAAATGACCGTATCAAGGGTGTTATTGGCATAGCTTGTCTGTTGGCATTCGGAGCATCTATCCTGTGGGCAATGCTTCGCTAACAAACGTTCATACCAAGTTCCAACCACGCAAAAAGCATCCCGGCCCGTGGACGGCAACCTGACTTTTCCCGCCTGGGTGCGCGTCATCAAGCTGCAAGCCTGTGCCGATGCGCAAAGCCCTGATAAGATTCGCAACGGACGCGTTTTCTTCGGTTTCGCGCCGCTGGTCCCGGCAAATGGACGGCGTTTTGAATTGTTCACCGACAGCTCCCGCCTCCGCCTGGTGTTGAGCACTTCGCCCGTCCGGGAGCGGCTGAACCCATGGATTTTCATGACTATCAACAGCTTTTACCTCATTGAAACCGAGGATGCTCCCGTTGAGGCAGCGCAGCTGGTAAAAGAAGACGTATTGGCCGACTGATTTCCCCGGTTTTCCTACCGCTTCGCCCGAAACGACCAGGTGAGGCGGAACACGGCCACCACGTCGCCGGCCTCGTCCACGCCGGTGCTGGTGCACACCACGGTGCGGCCCTCTCCGGTGGCGCGGCTTTCGGCCACGGCCTGCGCAATGGCCGCGCCATCGGGGCAGGTGAAGGAGATGAGCCCCACGGCCTTCTTGGTAAAATCGCCCTGGATGCCGGTCACCAGCATCGACACCGGCCCGCCGTCCTGCACGTTCATCATGGCCTGAATGCCGCTGGCCAGCTCGGCCGCCATGGCCAGGCAGGCAAAATATACGCTCCGAAACGGGTTCTGGGTAAGGTACTTGTAGCGGATGGTGACCGTGGCCGCCTCCGGCGTGAGCGTCGTGAGGCGCAGGCCCGCCAGCCAAGCCATGGGCAGCTTGCGCAGCATGAACAGCTTCAGCTTGGTGGGGTTCAGCACCTGGCGGCGGAAAGCGGCGACGTCCATTTTAATGAGGAATGAGGAATGAAGAATGAGGAATTGGCAAGTAAGGCCGAAATTCTTCATTCTTCATTCTTCATTCTTCATTCTTCATTCTTCATTCTTCATTCTTCATTCTTCATTCTTCATTCTTCAT
>NZ_BAAGWC010000010.1:0-146472 GCF_054780555.1 Hymenobacter daeguensis | reverse complement strand
ATTCTTCATTCTTCATTCTTCATTCTTCATTCTTCATTCTTCATTCTTCATTCTTCATTCTTCATTCTTCATTCTTCATTAAGCCGAAGGCGTCAACTCTTCTTATCCAGCACCAGCACCACTTTGTTCCAGTTGGCCGAGGCATTTACCACGGCGCGGAAGGCTTCAAAATCGGCCTTGGGCCAGCGGATTTGGCGGTAATTCTCATCAACCGTCACGGTGATGGTCTGGCCCTGCTGCACGTAGGAGGAATGGAAGTTGTAGTCGGGTTTGGCGGCGTCGGGGCCGGCTTTCACGTCCACGTTCAGGTCGTCGAGGTTGCGCACGGCGTAGCCGGCCGGCACCTCGAAGCGGATGGTGCGCAGGTAGCGGCGGTTGTTGTCGTTTTCCACGTCGAACTGGCGCTCCTCCTTCTGGTACAGCTCGGTTTGCTGGCCCAGCAGCGTGCCGATTTTGAAGAGGTAGCGCGGCCCGGCCTTGTCGAGCAGCGCCGCCGATTCGAGCTGGCTTTCGATGATGAAGGGCTTGTCGAGCGGGCTCAGGCCGCGCTCCACGTTGCGCACTTCCAGCTTCTGAAAGTTGGTGGCGTCGGGCACCACCGACTTCTGCAGCTCCTGCATGATTTCGGTGCGCTTGGCTTCGGGAATCATGGCCCAGAAAGGCTGAATCTGCGCGGCCGGGTAGCCGCCCAGCGTCTGGCGGAGCTGCACGGTGCTCTTCTCCAGGTCGGGGGCGAAGGCCACGGTCACGTCGATGTCGTGCGGGCTTTGCTCGGCGGGCAGGGCCGGAATGTCCTTCACCCGGCCCACCGCCGACTCGATATTGCCCAGCGTCACGCCCTTGATGAACAGGCCGGAGCCGGCCGTCCACTCGGCCGGCAGCATGCCGTAGCGCAGGTCGGGCCGGCCGGGGGCCAGAAACTGCCCGGTGCCGGGAAAGTAGAGCGCAAAATGGTCGAGGTAGTCCCAGGTATCGAACGAGCCATCGAAGGGCGCGGCCTCGCGGCTGCTGGTCACCACCAGCTCATACTCCACGCCCAGCGTGCGGTAGATGGCGGCCAGCAGGTGCGTGAAGCCGGCCTCCGGGGCGTTGTGCGTGGCCACCACCTGGGCCAGAGCAGGGCTGGCGCTTTCTTCGAGGTTGAAGTTGAGCTTCACGTAGTTTTCGGCGGCCCGAATGCGCTCGGGCAGCGGGCCGCCCACGGGCAGCCGGGCGGCGGTCAGCACCCTGGCCACGGCCTTCACATCGTCCTTGCCCAGGCCGGTCATGGTGCGGTACATGTACTGGCTGGCATCGGCCCAGGTAAACTGGCGAGCCTGGCCCTTACTGGCCACGTAGGCCAGCTTGTACTCCACGCGCATGCGCTGGGCAGCCACGTTGGCAAAGGCTTCTTCGCGCAGGCCGGGCACGCTTTTCTGGGTGAGGCGCAGCACGCGGTGGCCGGCCACGGTGGTGTCTTTGGCGGCGGCGGGGCCGTGGTAGGTGCGGGCTTCGAAGGTGAGGGCCTCGGGCGAAATCAGCTCGAACGTGACGTCGTGGGCCGGGGTTTCGCCTTGCAGCACCTCGCTGCCGAAGTGGTTGAACGGCCGCTCGCGGGTGTAGTAATACTCCACCTCGCTGCCCTTTTCCACGCCATCGACGGCGAAAATGCGGTAGCCGCGGTTGCCCTCGGCATCCTTCAGCTCCTTCATGTCGGCGGCCTTCACCTCGTGCACCTCGCCGCGCGGGCTGATGGTGCGGGCCTTGATGGCGACCGGCGCGCCCGATTCCAGCACCGGCACCACTATTTTATTGAACTGCTCGATGCCGTCCGACGAATTCACGCGCACAATGCGGTGCTCGGTGGCAAACAGGCGCATGTCCTTCGTGCTCTGGTCGTAGTAGTATTCGATGCTGGTGAAGTCGCGCAGCATCACGGCCGGCAGGGCCTCTTCGCCGGCCGTGATGGGCAGGCGCTGGTGGCGCTTGGTGTCCCATTCGTAGCCGGCGTGCACGAGGTCGGACGGGAGTTTCTGGGCGGAGGCAGCGGCGGTGAGGAGCAGAAAAAGGCCGAGGAAGAAAGGACGCATTGCGTGGGGTTGGGAATTGGGGTAGGTTGGAGTTTCGGCAAGTCTGTCATCCTGAGCGCAGCGAAAGACCTTATCACGCTTGCGCCGTCTGGATTACTGCAAGCTGTTCAAACGTGATAAGGCCCTTCGCTGCGCTCAGGATGACGATAGTTGTTACTTCTTCTTCTTCAAAATCACCACCTCGCGGTAGGCGCTGCCCAGCTTGCCCACCACCCGGTTCCAGCTGCCGAACTGCCGGGGCTGAAGCAGCAGGTAATTCACATACACCTCGCGGTCCTGAATGATTTTGTTGCCCTGGCGCTCGTAGCTCACCCGGAAGCCGAGGGCGTCGCCCTGGGCCTGGGCGGCGGGCGGCAGGTAGCTCACCTCGTAGCCGGCGGGCACCACCAGCTCGGTGCGGGTGTGGTCGGTGTGGGCGTACTCGTTGTAGCGGGGCAGCGTGCGGGTGGTCGAGTCGATGCGGTCGGTGGCGTAGGGGCGCTCCAGGTTGAGGTTCACGTACACTTCGTCGTCCACCTGCTGCACGTAGTCCTGCAGGCGGTAGTCGTAGCTGATGCTCAGGGGCTGGTCGCGGGCGTCGAGGTTGGCGATGCTGTACTTGTCGACGAAGAACTTGTTGTTGCCGCGCTCCAGCAGGGCCTTGATGTACTTGGGCTCGTCGGTGCGGTCCAGGCCGTCGAGGCCGTAGCTCTGCGTCACTTTGGTGTAGCCGGCCATGCTCAGCTTGCCGGTGCCGCGCAGGGTGGTGCCGTCGAGGGTGAGCACGGAGGCGTCGTCGGTGCCGCTGCGGGCCTTGTCCATCACCGGGATGCCCACCACGCGGCTGCTTTTTTCATCGAGCCCGAGCAGGCCTTCCTTGCCCTGAATCATGGCCGAGGGCATGCCGTAGGGCGTGTGCTTGCTGGTGGCATCGAGGAACACGTACTGGCCGGGGGTGGGCTCGTAGGTCGCAATCATGTGGTTATCCACGCCGGGTGTGGCCAGCTCGGCGTACTTGTAGGGCAGGTCGCGGGTGCCCACCCAGGTGAGGTAGGCATTTTTCACGCCGGCCAGGTGCAGCATCTCGTTGGTGAGGTTGGCCATGTCCTTGCAGTCGCCGTAGCGGCGGGCGTACACCAGGCCGGCATCGTGCGGAATGAAGCCGCGCAGGCCCTGCTCGAAGGCGATGTACTTCACGTTGTCCTGCACCCAATAGTACACGCGGCGTACTTTTTCCTCCTCGGTTTTGGCCCCCACCATCAGCGAATCGACGCGGTGCTGCAGGGCCGGGCTGGGCTGCCGGTCGATGCGCTTCACGAAGTCGGCGTACATGGTGTAGAGTTCCGGCACGCCAGCCAGGAGCTTGCGCTGCTGCCCGGCCACAGTGGCTTCTTCCACAAAAAATACGATGTGCGGCAGGTAGTAGCTGCTCTCCGGGCCGTCGTCCTCGCGGGGTGGGCTGGGCAGGTTGTCGGCCGCCCAGCGGTAGACCACGGTGCTGCCTTTTTCCTCCTTGGTGTATTTGATGGGCGTGTGTTCGGCGTGAAAAGTCTTGTAGCCGATGCGCGTGCCTTTGGGCGCGGTGATGGTGAGCTCGGCGTGCTTCACGGGCACGTAGGAGCCCACGAAAAACGGCATCACAAACCGGGCATCGACGTGGCGCACGGTGTAGTCGCTCACGGTGCGGGCGCCGGGCGTGATGGCCGGAAACGAGAACGACACCGACCGGGTATCGTCGAAAAACACCCCCGACTGAATCTCAAACTTGTCCTTGAACTCGGTCACCTTCACCGGCTTGAACTTCTCGCCGTTCGGCACCATGGTGCGGGCCTCCAGCTTTTGCAGGCGGTTGAAGTGGGAGCTGTACACCCGGTCGTTGGCGTACATGGCCGACTGCTCGTCGAGGTGCAGCATGTCGGCGTGGTGCCGGGCCACTACCTGCACCGAGTCGTTACGGATTTCGACGGTCAGGTCCTGGCGCAGCTCCAGGTACACGGCTTTTTCGCCGGGATACTGCTTTTTCATGTCCGTCACCAGCTGGCTGTTGGGGGCCTGGGCCCGGGCCGCCAGGCCAATGAGCAGGAATAGTGGTAGAAATAGCTTGGGAGAATACATGAAACAGCGATGGAAACGAAGGAAACGGGAAGGCGCGGATACGCACTAAAGTTAGCATAGGAATGTGGGAATAACCACGCCCCGCCCCCCCCTTCCGATGCGCTGCCCGACTACGCCCAAGCCTCCATGCCCCGGCCACCTCTACAGCCGGGCGGCGGCGGCTACCACGCGCCGCGATGCCCGGCCGACAGCCCGTGCTTACTTGCGGGGTGCCTCCTTCTTCAGTGGTGCAGGGGCCGGCCGAACCACCAGCTCCTGATAGCCGAAAGTGTCGTCTTTCTCGCGCCGGAACTCCAGCTCCGGCAGCTCGCCCAGCACGATTTCGGCGGTGGTGTACACCCGGCAGCCGTCCAGCAGATGCCCGCCGATGGTGCGTCCCGTGCTGTCCGAAACCGCCAGGTGCAGGTGCGAGCCGTTGACGGACAGCGTGCCTACCAGCGACACAATCTCGAAATGGCCCCGGTACACGCTGGGTCCTTCCTGGTTGGCCAGCCGCAGCGTGGCCACCGTGAGGCTACCCACGCAGGTTAGCATGGCACCCGCCTGAATATGATGGGCCTGCACAAAGGCCGTGAGCTGCTGGCGCAGGTCGTCGCCGGGCCGGAGGCGCAGGGCGTAGGTTTTCAGAGGCGAAGATTGGGCAGTGGGCACGGCAGCCGGGGTTTGGGACAGCGCGGGGGCGGCCAGCAGGAGAAGTAATAAGAGGCGTTTTAACATTGCCTCAAAGAACGTCATGCGCCTGTCATCCTGAGCGCAGCGAAGGACCTTATCACGTTCGAACTGGTTGGAATTACTGCAAACTATTCAACGGTGAGAAGGTCCTTCGCTGTGCTCAGGATGACAGGCGGCGCAGAAAACAACTGGGCCTACTTACTAAAGCGCACCGTGCCGTAGCGCACCTTGATGTTCACATTGCCGGCCCGCCGCGCCGGAGCCAGCGCCCCGAACGTGCCCAGCACGTCGCTGGTCTGGGGGCCGTTTTCCTGCGAGAGCACGCGCACCAGCTCCTTATCAACTAGGAGCTGCCCCTGCTCGGTGCTCACGTCGAACCGAAAGCCGGGCGCCTCGGCAAAGCCCAGCCGGATGGTGCTGAAGCCGCCATCCAGGTTCACCTGGCGGAAGTTGGCGCCCATGTCGCGCACCACAAAATCTGGGCAGTAGCGCAGAGCCATATCGAGAGCTTCATCGAGCTTTTCGATGGTGAAGCGCGAGTAGCCCGACGAGCCGCGCAGGTTGCGCACCGTGCCGAGGGCCACGTCGCCGTATTTGCTGTGCACGGTGAGGTCTTGCACGGTCCCGATATCAACGTCGGAGTAATTGTTGCGCAAGTCCACGGTGGTGCCGGTGTCGAGCCGCAGCTGGGCGTAGCTGGCGTCGATGCTGGCGCGGCCGGCGAAGGCAATGCGGCAGTCGCCGTTGCCGATGCGGACGAGGTTGCGCGGGCCTTCGAGGCGGGCCGTGCGCAGCGTGCCATACTCCACGGCCAGCTCGGTGGGGCCGCTGAGGTCGCCGTTCAGGGTCACTTCGCCAAAGCTGTTGTACACCTTCAGGGCCGTGGTGCGGGGCAGCCACACGGTGTAGTTCACCTCGTAGCGGCAGCCGCCGGCCCGGCCGCGCAGGGCGGGGCCAAACTGCGTGCTCACGGCCACGCCACCGGTTTTGGCATCGTATTCCAGCCATTGCACGCCCAGCGCATCGAGCACCACGCGGGCCCCGGCTTCGTTCTCGGCGCGGGCCACCAGCTCGGCATCGACCTTGATTTCGCGCTTGCTCCAGGTATTGATTTGCACGCGGCCGTAGCGCGTTTCGAGCGCAAACGGGCGGCCGGTTTTCGGCACCGAGTAGCTGCGGCTGAGGCGGCGGCGCTGCTCCACCTGCAGGGTGCCGCTGGGCTGGCCATCGGCCTGGTCCACCAGCGGATTCTGCGCAGGGTTCTGCGCCGGCTGGTCGGGCCCTTGCGGCTGTTCGCCGGCGCCAAACAGGGCTTCTTCGGCCCGCCGCGCCTCGGGCGTGAGCACCCGAATGGCCACGCCCCGGTCCACCGTCACCCACAGGCCCGATGAGGTTTGGGCGGCGGCCGGGCGCAGCAGCCCAAGCAGCAGCCCAATGCAGCTCAGCCCCTGCCCTATTCGGAATGCCAGCGGCCTTTTCATTCGCCCTGGTGGCGGCTATCGGCCAGCACGTAGGCCCCGGTGCTGCGGTCGTCGGCGGCCCCGCTGCTATTGCCGAGGTTCAGCTGCCGGTCCAGGATGTCGAGGCGCACCTGCAGGTTGCGGTTCATGGCCGTAAGCACGGCGTCGGGCTGCGGGTGGTGCAGGAGCTGCTGCTTCAGCTCGCGGTAGCTGGAGTCGAGCGAAACCAGCTCCAGCTGCCAATCGGCATTCATAGCCGCCATGCCAGGGCCGCTGAGCTGGCTCAACTCGGCCTGCCGGCGGGCCAGCTGGTTGGTGTAGTAAGCTTCCATGCCGCGCACGGCCCGCACCAGCTGGCTGTCGGCCCCGGTGGTGTGCTCGGCCGCCGTGAGCGACAGCGGGTTGCCGCCCTGGTACAAGGCGGCATCATCGGCATTGGCCGCGAGGCTGCTGCTGCTGTTATCGGCGGCAGGGCCGACCGCAGCGGCCACTTCCGGGGTGGTGTGGCGCGCTTTCCAGGCTTCGCTGGCACCGGCGGCAAAGACCAGCAGCGCCAGCGCCGCCGCCACGCCGTAGCGCTGAAACCAGCTCGAACGGACAGCCGGGGCCGCCGCCGCCGGGGCGGCCACGGGGGTTTCTGCGGCCGCAGCAGCTACCGGCGCGGCCACTTCATCAACCAGGCGCATCACCGGGGTTTCGGGCGCGGTGGCATTCAGCTTTTCCTCCAGCGCGGCCCAGAGGTCGGGGCGCGGCTCGTGGGTGTCGAAATCGGCGCGGTGCCGCTCGACGAAGGTTTCAAGAGATTTATTTTTGGAAGTATCCATGAATGAGTAGCAGACGCACGGTTCGTCCAGGTTCAGAGCGGGCGGCGGGGTTATCTTGAAAACCGCAGCCGGGCGAAAGAGGATGAAGGGTAGTTGAACGGTTAATTAAATAATTGGATAGGTTTTTTTTAGACATAAGACTATGAGACTTGAGACATGAGACGAGGAGAGGTGAGACGTGGGAAATTTTATGGAAAAAGACATCTTATATCTCATGTCTCACCTCTCTATAGTCTCATGTCTCACATCTCATGTCTCCTAGTCTCACGCTAGCTCAGGCCGCGCTGGGCGGCCAGCTCCCGCAGCCGGACGCGCGCCCGGCTGTACTGCGATTTGGAGGTGGATTCGGAAATGCCCAGGATGCCGGCAATTTCGAGGTGGTCGTAGCCCTCCAGCAGGTAGAGGCTCAGCACCACGCGGTAGCCGTCGGGCAGCTCCTGAATGCAGCGGCGCAGCACGTCGGCGCGGTAGTGGGTATCGGCTTCGTCTTCGGGTGAGGCGGGGCTGGCTTCGGCCGGTTCTTCGTGGTGCTGCTCGCCCAGCGGCACCAGCGCCAGCCGCCGCTGCCGCAGGCAGTTGATGCTTTTGTTCACCACAATGCGCTTCAGCCAGGCCCCGAACGACGAGTCGCCCTTGTAGCCGCTCAGCTCCCGAAAGGCGCTCAGAAACGACTCCTGCAGCACATCTTCGGCCTCGGCATAGTCGCCGGTGATGCGCAGGGCGGCGTTGAACATGGCCTTGGAGTAGCGCCGGTAAATCTCGGCCTGGGCCTGGCGGTCGTTGAGGCGGCAGCGCTCCACCAGCGGGGCGTTGATGTCGACGTAGGCGGATATGGACAGGGCTTCCATGCAGAAAACGAGGAGTTGAAGTGCTTAAGCAACCCATAGACCAAGCGTTGGGTTCAGGGGTTGCATGGCAAATTACGCCGATTTGGGACGCCGCCAAACCTTTTCGCCGGGGAGCCAGTTACACCACCGCGAAACAAAATTTTGGCATTTCGCAAAACCATTCTTTACCTTTGCCTCAGTGTTACCCGTTTGGGTCGCTGAGATTTTTTATACAGAGGCGCGGAGAGACAGGCTCGACGAAACGCCGGCAACCCCCACTAGTTGGAACGGTGCCAAGTCCTGACATATAAAAACGCCGTGAGCAATTCCCTCAACCGCCGCCTGCAATTTGCCACCTCTGCCGCTTCGGGTCAGATGTGTTGTTGCATGCCGTGTCCTCTGGCCTGTATGCTGGGGGCAATTGCTGGTTGTTGAGCCAGGGCTCCTCTTCCTGCGGCCGCTGCGGCGGCCACCCCGCTTCCCCTTTTGTGGTGATTGATTCATTGCGCGACGCGTAGCGGGTTTTTGCGGCCTTCGCGGCCTCTTTCGGTTTTTTCCCACGGAAAAAAACTCCCCTCTCCTCATGGCATTACCTCTTGAAAGCCAGGTCGCTGACCTGCGCCGCTACCTGCCCGAACACTCGGTAGCCGAAACCCTGGCCCTGCTGGCCGACCACTTTCCCGGCCGCGCTTCGTTTTCCACTTCCTTCGGCCTCGAAGACCAGATTATCACCCATCTCATCTTCGAAAACGACCTGCCCATCCGGGTTTTTACCCTCGACACGGGCCGCAATTTTCAGGAAACCTACTCCACCTGGAACAAGACCCTGCTGCGCTACGACAAGCCCATCGAAGTCTTCGCTCCCAACGCTGCCGCCATCGAGGTGCTGACCCGCCAGAAAGGCCCTAACAGCTTCTATGAGAGCATTGAAAACCGCAAGGAGTGCTGCAATATCCGCAAGGTGGAGCCGCTTTCCCGCGCGCTGGCCGGCCAGCAGGTTTGGGTAACGGGCATTCGCGCCGAGCAGTCGCAGAACCGCCAGACCATGCACCCGGCCGAGTGGGACGCCGGCCACCAGCTCATCAAAGTGCACCCGCTCTTCGACTGGACCTGGGAGCAGGCCTGGAATTTTGCCCAGGCCCACGGCATCCCGGTTAACCCCCTGCATCAGAAGGGTTTTGTGAGCATCGGCTGCGCCCCGTGCACCCGCGCCATTGCGCCGGGCGAGGATTTCCGCGCCGGCCGCTGGTGGTGGGAAGATGCCGCCGCTAAGGAGTGCGGCCTCCACGCCACCACCGCCCACCAGGGCCTCGACCCGGTGGTGGAGCAGGTGCCGGGCTAGGCCCGAACCGATGCGCTGGCGGCCGGGCCGCTGGCGCTACTTTCTTCCCCAAAGGCACCGCAAGCGGGCCTTATCCCACCCATCCTTTTCCGGCTTATCCATTTTGCCCGATTTTTTTCGGGCGCTGAATTTCTATTGCCCATGCCAACCCCTGCTTATCTCGACTACCTCGACCGTTTAGAGGCCGAAGCTATTCATATTCTGCGCGAAGTAGCCGGCCAGTTTGAGCGGCCCGCGCTGCTGTTCTCGGGCGGCAAAGACTCCATCGCCCTCACCCGGCTGGCCGAAAAAGCCTTCCGGCCGGGCAAGTTTCCGTTCCCGCTGGTGCACATCGACACGGGCCACAACTTCGAAGAAATCATCAACTACCGGGATGAATTGGCGGCCCGCCTGGGCGAAAAGCTGATTGTGCGCAAGGTGGAGGACACCATTCGGGAGCGTGGCCTGCGCGAGCCGGGCGGCAAGTACCCCAGCCGCAACCCGCTGCAGACCTACACCCTGCTCGACGTGATTGAGGAATTCGAGTTCGACGCCTGCATCGGCGGGGCGCGGCGCGACGAGGAGAAGGCCCGGGCCAAGGAGCGGATTTTTTCGGTGCGCGACGACTTTGGCCAGTGGGACCCCAAGCGCCAGCGTCCGGAGCTGTGGAACATCTACAACGGCCGCATTCAGAAGGGCGAGAACGTGCGCGTGTTCCCCATCTCGAACTGGACCGAGCTCGATGTGTGGAGCTACATCCAGCGCGAAAACATCCGGCTGCCAGAGATTTACTTCTCGCACGAGCGCCAGTGCGTGGTGCTGCCCAGCGGCCAGCTGCTGGGCTTCAGCGAGCACCTGAACCTCGACGAAACCGACGAAATCGTGAACCGCCGCGTGCGCTTCCGCACCGTGGGCGACTCGACCTGCACGGCGGCCGTGGAAAGCGACGCCGCCTCCGTGGACGACATCATCCAGGACCTGCTGCTGGCCAAAGTGAGTGAGCGCGGCGCCACCCGGCTCGATGACAACCTCTCCGAAACGGGGATGGAGGACCGGAAGCGAAACGGGTATTTCTAAATGATTAGTGATTAATGGTCAGTGATTAATGAATTGTGCATCGCTCAACTTACCTCATCCATTATTAACCGCTAATCATTAACGGACTTCCCCTATTGGTCGATTATTAATGAGTCGAATCCACCCATTAATCATTAACCGCTAACCATTAATCATTACCAAAATGGACCTTCTCCGATTCATCACCTGCGGCAGCGTCGACGACGGCAAGAGCACGCTCATTGGCCGTCTGCTTTATGACAGCGACTCGGTGTCGCTCGACGTGCTGGCGACGCTGGAAAAGCGCCGCGCCACTACCGGCGGCGACGTTGATTTGGCGCTGCTCACCGATGGCCTGAAGGCCGAGCGCGAACAGGGCATCACCATCGACGTGGCGCACAAATACTTCACCACGCCGCGCCGCAAATTCATCATCACCGACGCGCCGGGCCACGTGCAGTACACCCGCAACATGGTGACGGGCGCAAGCAACGCCGACCTGGCCATTGTGCTCGTGGATGCCCGCCAGGGCGTGATTGAGCAGACCCGCCGGCACACGCTGCTGGCCTCGCTGCTGGGCATTCAGCACTTCGTGCTGGCCGTGAACAAGATGGATTTGGTGGGCCACGAGGAAGTGGTTTTTCAGAAAATCGTGGCCGACTACACCGCCATTGCCGAGCAGCTGAAGCTGCCGAATGTGACGGCCATTCCGCTGAGCGCGCTGCACGGCGACAACGTGGTGCGCCGCTCCGATTTCCTGCCCTGGTACCAGGGCCCGAGCTTGCTGGAGCACCTCGAAAGCGTGCCCGCCACCGTGGACGCCAACCCCAACGAGCCGCGCTTCCAGGTGCAGTATGTGATTCGGCCGCAGACCGAGGAGCTGCCCGACTACCGGGGCTACGCCGGCCGCATCCAGAGCGGCACCTACCGGCCCGGCGACCGGGTCCGCATCTGGCCCTCGGGCCTGGAAACGGTGATTGAGGCCATCGAAGTGAACCAGCAGGAAGTGGCGGCGGCCAGCGCCCCCCAGGGCGTGGTGCTGCGCCTGCGCGACGACGTGGACGTGAGCCGGGGCGCGACCATCGTGCCCGTTTCGGCCCACCCGGCCGTGGTGCGCGAGCTCGAAGCCACCCTCTGCTGGATGGACGAGCGGCCCCTGCGTGCCGGCCGCAAGCTGCTGCTGCAGCACCATTCTGCCACCGTGAAAGCCGCCGTGACCACCATCCTGCAGAAAACCAACATCGAAACCTTCGAAAGCCAGGGGGCCGACGAAGCCCGACTGAACGACATCGTGCGGGTGCGCCTGAAAACCGCCCTGCCCCTGGTGGCCGACGAGTACCGCCAGAACCGCGTGACCGGCGCCTTCATCCTGGTTGATGAGCAGACCGGCGCCACCCTGGCCGCCGGCCTGGTCGCCGCCACCGACCCGGACTATTTCACCGAGGAAGTGCCGGCCGAGGCCGCTTTTTCCATCTGACCGGCTATTCGGTGTAGGGTGCGGGGCTTGCCCCCGCCCGCCGTTCGCGCCGAAGCAACGAAGCCGGACAACCGCCCCCAACCTAACACCGGGCGAGGGCAAGCCCCGCACCCTACAGACTTTAAAACCCCATCAGTATCATGGCTGATTCCCCCCTTTTCCTGCCCCGCCTGACGGTAGTCGGCGCGGGCCCCGGCGACCCGGAGCTACTGACGCTGCGCGGCGCCCGGGCCCTGGCCGAAGCCGACGTGGTGCTTTACGACGCGCTGGCCAATGACGCCCTGCTGACCCACGCCCGCCCCGGCGTACCGCTGGTTTTCGTGGGCAAGCGCAGCGGCTTCAAGGCCTACACTCAGGAAGGCATCAACGAGCTGATTGTGCAGCAGGCTTACCGGCACGGCCACGTGGTGCGGCTGAAGGGCGGCGACCCGTTCGTGTTCGGCCGGGGGCGCGAGGAGATGCTGTACGCCGAAGCCCACGGCCTGCCCACGGACTACGTGCCGGGCATCAGCAGCGCGGTGGCGGCCATGGGCAGCGTGGGCATCCCGGCCACTCACCGCGGCCTGAGCGAAGGCTTCCGGGTGCTGACGGCCACCACGGCCGACGAGCAGCTGTCGGCGGCCCTGCTCGAAGCGGCCCAGACGCCCACCGTGACCACGGTTATCCTGATGGGCATGAACCGGCTGGCGGAAATCGCGGCCCTGTTTGCCCGCTACGGCGGGGCTGAGGTGCCGGCCGCCATCGTCCAGAACGGCACGCTGCCCACCGCCCGCGTGGTGGCCGGCACCGTGGCTGATATCGCCGAACGGTCGGGCCGCGCCGGCCTGGGTGCGCCGGCCGTGATTGTGCTGGGCGAGGTGGTGCGGCTGCTGAAGCAGCCGGCCGCCGTGGCCGCTGCCGGGGCAGACGCCGCTACTGATTTGCTGCCGGAGCTGCTGCGCTATGCGCGGGTGGCCTGACGGGTTCACCTCACCCCCGGCCCCCTCTCCTGCGGAGAGGGGGAGCCTGACGACTTGTAGCACATGTTTCAGCTTGTGCATTGCCCGAACAAAACCTAACGTTGCACAAGCTAAAGCATGTGCTACAAGTATTTATCCGCGCCGCCGTGGCTCCCCCTCTCCGCAGGAGAGGGGGCCGGGGGGTGAGGTGAACCCGCCAGAACAGCCATGCCCACGCTCCCCATCCTCCCCCCGCACCTCGACGAAGCGCAGCTTCAGCAGCTCACGGCCAACCTCTCGGCCAACCAGCTGCTGTGGCTGAGCGGCTACTTATACGGCCAGGCCACCGGCGGCGGCGCGACAGTTGCAGCTGTCGCGCCAGCCGCCGTAGCAGTAGCAGCAGTAGCAACAGCTCCGGCTCCGAAGCTGACCATTCTGTACGGCTCGCACACCGGCAACGGCAAAAAAGTGGCCCAGCAGGCTGCGGAGGCTGCTAAGCTGCGCGGCCTCACGGCCGAGGTGCGCGACATGAACGACTACCCCGCCCGGCAGCTGGCGCAGGAGCAGAATATGCTCGTGGTGGTGAGCACGCACGGCGAGGGCGAGCCGCCCATTTCGGCCGAGGAGCTGCATCAGTTCCTCCACGGCCCGCGCGCGCCCAAGCTGCCGAACCTGCATTTCGCCGTGCTGGCGCTGGGTGACAGCAGCTACCTGCACTTCTGCCAGACCGGCAAGGAGTTCGACCAGCGCCTGGCGGAGCTGGGCGGCACCCGCCTGCTCGACCGCGTGGATGCCGACGTGGACTACCAGGCCGCCGCCAGCCAGTGGGTTGAGGCCGTACTGGAGCAGATTGCGGGCACCGCCGCCCCGGCCGCTGCATCAGAAGCTCCGGCAGCGGCTTCGGCCGCTTCAGGCACTGCGGTAGCGGCCACTGTTCCGGCCGACAATTCACCCATTCAGCCATTCACTCATTCACCCATTGCCGAGTTCACCCGCGAAAACCCCTGGCCGGCGCGGGTGCTCGAAAGCATCCAGCTGAACGGGCGCGGCTCGACCAAGGAAACCTACCACCTCGAGCTGGATTTGGCCGGCTCGGGCCTGCGCTTTGCGCCCGGCGACGCGCTGGCCGTGCGCCCCCGCAACCACGACCCGCTGGTGGAGGAAGTGCTGCGCGCCGCCCGCCTCTCCGACTCGGCCCCGGTGCAGCTGGGGGCCGAAAGCCTGCCGCTGGCCGCCGCCCTGGCCAGCCGCCGCGAGCTCACCGTGCTCACCCGCGACGTGCTGGAACGCTACGCCGCCCTGGCTCCCCACGCCGAGCTGCACGGCCTGCTGGCCGACACCACCCGCCTGCAGCCCTACCTCTACGGCCGCGACGTGGCCGACCTGCTCACCGATTTCCCCACCGACCAGCTCACCGCCCAGCTGCTGGCCGACACGCTGCGCCCGCTGCCCAGCCGCGCCTATTCCATCGCCAGCAGCCTGCTGGCCTACCCCGACGAGGTGCACCTCACCGTGGGCGCCGTGCGCTACGAGGCCCACGGCCGCCGCAAGCAGGGCGTGTGCTCGTCCTTTCTGGCCGACCGCGTGGCGGTGGGCGACGAGGCCCGCGTGTTCGTGGAGCACAACGAGTACTTCAAGCTGCCCCAGAATTTCGATACCGACATCATCATGGTGGGCGCGGGCACGGGCATCGCGCCGTTCCGGGCCTTCGTGCAGGAGCGGGCCGAGCTGGGCGCCGCCGGCCGCAACTGGCTGCTGTTCGGCAACCCGCACTTCACCACCGATTTCCTGTACCAGGCCGAGTGGCAGCAGCACCTCAAAAAAGGCACCCTGGCCAAGCTCGACGTGGCTTTCTCCCGCGACCAGGCCGAGAAAATCTACGTGCAGGACCGCCTGCTGGAAAACAGCCGCGACGTATTCGGCTGGCTCGAAAACGGCGCGCAGCTCTACGTGTGCGGCGATAAAAACCGCCTGGGAGGGGCCGTGCAAACGGCCCTGGCGCAGGTGGTGCAGCGCGAAGCTGGCGTGTCGGCCGAGGACGCGGCGGCCTACGTGAAGAACCTGCGCAAGCAGCGCCGCTATTTGGAGGACGTGTATTAAAAGCCTCACCCCCGGCCCCTCTCCGGGGGAGAGGGGAGCCGGACGACTCGTAGCACATGCTTCAGCTTGTGCATTGCCAGAACAATCAAAACCCAACGTCGCACAAGCTAAAGCATGTGCTACAATCACCTCCCCGCGCCGCCTCGGCTCCCCTCTCCCCCGGAGAGGGGTCGGGGGTGAGGCAACCCGCCAGAACCTATGAAAACGCCTCCCAATCCCTCCTGCTGTTGTCGAATGCGCCCGCTTCCCAGCCCCTCCCCTTCGACTTCAACTCCCCCGATTCATGAAATCCTATTACCCCTCCTTTCTCCTTTTTCTTCTTCTGTTTCTGGCTAGCCTCAGCGCGGCCTTTGCCCAAACCCAGCTCATCGCCATCAGCGGCGTAGTGCACGAGAAGGGCACCAACGAAGCCCTGCCCGGCGTGAGCATCAGCGTGAAGGGCGCCAGCACCGGCACCCAGAGCGACGGCGAGGGCAAATTTGCCCTCAAAGCCAAGCTTACCTACCCGTTTACGCTCGTCTTCAATGCCCTGGGTCACGAAGCCGTGGAGCTCGAAATCGTGAGCAGCAGCCAGCCGCTGAGCGTGACGCTCGAGGCCAAGGGCGTGCTCACTAATGAGGTCGTGGTATCGGCCTCGCGGGTGGAGGAAAGCCGGCTGAAATCGCCGGTGGCTATTGAGAAGCTCGATATCCGGGCCATTAAGGAAACGCCCGCGCCCAGCTTTTACGACGCGCTGGAAAACGTGAAGGGCGTGCAGATGCTCACCAGCAGCCTCACTTTCAAAGTGCCGAATACCCGGGGTTTTAACATCCCGAACAACTTCCGCTTTATGCAGCTGGTGGATGGCGTGGATATGCAGGCCGCCACCCTGGGCATGCCGCTGGGCAACGCCATCGGGCCAACGGAGCTCGACATTGCCAGCGTGGAGGTGACGCCCGGCGCAGCCTCGGCCCTCTACGGCATGAACGCCATCAACGGCATGGCCAACCTTACCACCAAAAGCCCCTTCACCTACCAGGGCCTGAGCGTGTACCAGAAAGTGGGCGTGAACCACGTGGGCAGCGCCGCCGACCGCAATACCAGCGCCCTCACCGAAACCGCCGTCCGCTACGCCCAGGCGCTGGGCAGCCGCTGGGCCTACAAGGTGAACCTCGACTACCTGCGCGGCACCGACTGGCTGGCCAACAACCAGACCGACCAGAACCCCCAGGGCCTGAGCACCTCTAACCCCGCCTTCCCGGAGCTGGCCGGCGCGGCCAACCCCGCCGCTGACCGCTGGAACCGTTACGGCGACGACACCAACTCCTCACTCACCGTCACCATCCCCTACCAGGGCAAAAACCAGGCGTTTACCGTGACGCGCACCGGTTACTACGAGAAAGACCTCGTGAACCCCATCGTGCGCAACATCAAGGCCGACGCCAGCCTGCACTACAAGCTGACCGACAAGCTGGAGCTGAGCTACGGCTACCGTTTCGGACTGATGGACGGCGTGTTTCAGCGCGGCAACAAGATTCAGCTCGACGGCGTGACCGTGCAGAACCACAAGCTGGAGCTGAAGGGCGCCGACTTCGTAGTGCGCGCCTACACCCTGCTCGAAAACACCGGCAACTCCTACAACCTCAACCCCCTGGCCCTGAACTTGGACCTGCAAAACGGCTCGAACGCCGTGTGGGGCGGCAAGTTCCGCACTGCGCTGCAAAGCCAGCTGGCCGCCGGCACGGCCCTGGCGCCCGCCATGGCCGCCGCCCGCTCCGCCGCCGATGCAGGCCGCGCCGAGCCCGGCATGCCCGCCTTCGACGCCCTGAAAGCCCAAATCGTGCGCACCAACAACTGGGACAGCGGCGTGAACGTGCCCGGCGCGCCCACGCCCGGCGGCGCAGCCCTCACCCAGCGCAGCCGCACCTACCACACCGAGGGCGTCTGGAACCTGGGCCAGCGCGTGAAATTCGTGGATTTGCTGGTGGGCGCTGATGCCCGCGTGTATCAGATTATCCCCGACGGCAACAACTTCGTCGATTTCAGCCTGCCCCTGGCCGAGCGGAATCAGGCCGGCGGCAGCTACGTGTACTACAAGAAGTACGGCGCCTTCGGCCAAGCCACCAAGCTGCTGCTCGATGACAAGCTGAAGCTGACCGGCTCGCTGCGCGTGGATTACAACCCCGAGTTCACCGCCAAAATCAACCCGCGCCTGGCCGCCGCGTACACCCTGGCCGAGAAGCACAACTTCCGCGCCTCCTACCAGAACGGCTGGCGCTTCCCCTCGCTGTTTGAGGCGCTGTCGTTCGTGAACAACGGCAACGTGCGCCGCGTGGGCGGCCTGGCCCGCGTGAACGAGGGCCTGAACTACCTGCAGAACTCCTACACCCGCA
The DNA here is from genome assembly GCF_054780555.1 of Hymenobacter daeguensis. Lineage (NCBI taxonomy): Bacteria > Pseudomonadati > Bacteroidota > Cytophagia > Cytophagales > Hymenobacteraceae > Hymenobacter > Hymenobacter daeguensis. Next base: position 129,262 of record NZ_BAAGWC010000010.1, on the reverse strand, counting down.
CCAGCATCGACCAGTTTAACGCGGCCGTGAATGCCTACGTGGCCGCCACGCCCGGCAGCACCGCCGCCCAAGCAGCAGTCTTACCCCAGAACCGCGACCTCCTAAAAGTCGCCAACCTGCCCACCGAGCAGCCCGAGCAAATTAACGCCTACGAGGTGGGCTACCGCAGCGTGCTCCTCGACAACCGCCTGGCCATCGATGCCGACGCCTACTACAACATCTACTCCGGTTTCCTGGGCCAGGTGGAAGTGAGCGTGCCTAAAGATGCCAACGGCGCCCAGGTGCCCGTTGGCTCCGATGCCGCCGCCCTGGCCGCCCTACGCGCCAACCGCGACGCCCGCCAGGACCGCTACCGCGTGTACACCAACTCGCGCCAGGACTACCACAGCTACGGCTCCACGCTGGGCCTCACCTACAACTTCTACCAGAAGTTCACCGTGGCCGGCAACGTGAACTACAACGCCCTGTCGAAAAACAGCCAGGCCGACGTGTTCGTGACCGGCTTCAACACCCCGAAATGGGCCACCAACGTGTCAGTCGGCAACCGCGAAATCGTGAAAAACTTCGGTTTCAACGTGAACTGGCGCTGGCAGGACTCCTTCTACTGGGAAAGCCCGCTGGCCAACGGCCGGGTGCCTTCTTACGCCACCCTCGATGCCCAGATGAACCTGCGCGTGCCTACCCTGAAATCCACTGTCAAGCTCGGCGGCACGGATATTTCCAACAAACGCTATTTCCAATACGCCGCCGGCCCCACCATCGGGGCGCTGTACTACGTGAGCGTCGTATTCGACGCCACGGTGCTGCATTAGGTCGCCCTCCACGTTCGCCTCACCCCCGGCCTCTCTCCACCGGAGAGGGGAGCCAATCGAATTACGGCGCATGTCTTAGCCGGTGCAAGCATTAAGACAACTGCTTGATTTTAAATAATCAAACCCAACGCCGCACAAGCTAAAGCATGTGCTACAAGTAACGTCCGCGCCGCCGTGGCTCCCCTCTCCCCCGGAGAGGGGCCGGGGGTGAGGCGAACACCAGAACAATGTCCCATACCCCCAACCTCTCCGAAGTCGAGCACGTCAAAACTGCCAGCCGCTACCTGCGCGGCACCATTGTCGAGAGCCTGCGCAACCGCCTCACCGGCGCGCTGAACCACGACGACACCCACCTCATCAAGTTCCACGGCTCGTACCAGCAAACCGACCGCGACCTCGATTCCGAGCGCAAGCGCCAAAAGCTGGAGCCGCTGTTTTCCTTCATGATTCGGGTGCGGGTGCCGGGCGGCGTGGCTACCGCCGCTCAGTGGCAGCGCATGGATGCCCTGGCCGACGCCTACGGCAACGGCACCCTCAAGCTCACCACCCGCCAGACCTTCCAGCTCCACGGCGTGCTGAAGCGCGACCTGCGTCCCACCATCCAGGGCTTCAACGATGCCCTGCTCGACAGCATCGCCGGCTGCGGCGACGTGAACCGCAACGTGATGTGCAACGTGAACCCGCACGAGTCGGCAGTGCACGGCGAGGTGCAGGCCGTGGCCGCCAGAATCAGCGCCGACCTCACGCCGCGCACCACCGCCTACCACGAAATCTGGCTCGACGGCGAGCTGCAGAACACCACCGAAGCCACCGACGACGCGGAGCCCATCTACGGCAAAACCTACCTGCCGCGCAAGTTCAAAATCGCCCTGGCCCTGCCGCCCTACAACGATTCCGACATCTTCTCGAACGACATCGGCCTCATCGCCATCGAGGAAAACGGCCGGCTGCTGGGCTTCAACGTGGCCGTGGGCGGCGGCCTGGGCATGACCTTCGGCCTGCCCGAAACCTACCCCCGCCTGGCCGACCTCATCGGCTTCGTACCCACCGAAAACGTGGTGGACGTGTGCGAGAAAATCGTGACCATCCAGCGCGACTGGGGCAACCGCGAAAACCGCAAGCTCTCGCGCCTCAAGTACACCGTCGACCGCGCCGGGCTACCCGCCTTCGTGGCCGAGCTGCAGCAGCGCCTGGGCTACGCGCTGGCCGCCGCCCGCCCCTACCGCTTCGACAGCTCCAGCGACGCTTTTGGCTGGACGATTGCCGCCGATGGCAACGCCCACCTCGTGCTTTTCGTGGAAGGCGGCCGCGTGCTCGACCGCCCCGGCTACCGCCTCAAAACTGCCCTACGCGAAATCAGCGCCTTCCACACCGGCGAGTTCCGCCTCACCGGCAACCAGAACCTCATTCTGGCCAACATCGAGCCCGCCCACCGCGTCCGCATCCAGGCCATTCTGGAGGCTCACGGCGCAGCCCCGAAAGCCGAGCAGCTCACCGCGCTGCGCCGCAACGCCTTGGCCTGCGTAGCCCTGCCCACCTGCTCGCAGGCCTTCGCCGAGGCCGAGCGGTATTTGCCCCAGCTGCTCGATAAGCTCGATGCCGTTATCCGGGCCCACGGGCTGGCCGAGGCGGGCATTCTAATTCGGATGACGGGCTGCCCAAACGGCTGCGCCCGCCCCTATCTGGGCGAAATCGCGCTGGTGGGCAAGGCCCCCGGCCGCTACAACCTCTACCTCGGCGCCAACTACGCCGGCGAGCGCCTCAACAAACTACACCGCGAAATGCTGGACGAGGACGGTATCCTGCGCGAACTCTCGCCCCTGCTGGCCGCCTACGCCGCCGAGCGCCAGCCTGCCGAGGGTTTCGGCGACTTTGTGGTGCGCACCGGCGTTGTGCAAGCCACCCGGCACGGGTTGGATTTTCACGCCTAATTCTATTATCTTTCTGAGCTATGGATTCCAATTTCCCTAACCCCGCCGGCCCGGCGGTGGCAACCCTGCCGCCGGACACTACCCCGCCGGCCAACCACCTGTTTCCCATCTTTTTGAAGCTGGAAAACATGCGGGTGCTGCTGGTGGGCGGCGGCAACGTGGGCCTGGAAAAGCTGGGGGCCATTCTGCGCAACAGCCCGGCCACGGCCGTCACCGTTGTGGCTGCCCACATCCGGCCCGAGCTGCGCGAGCTGGCCGCCCGCCACCCCAAGGTGCAGCTCCACGAACGGCCCTATCAGGATTCCGACCTTGAGGGCAAAGACATCCTCTTTCTGGCCACCGACGACGTGGCCCTGCACCGCTACATCGGCACGGCGGCGGCCGCCCGCCAGCTCCTCACCAACGTGGCCGATACGCCCGAGCTGTGCGATTTCTACCTTTCGTCGGTGCTGCAGAAGGGCGATTTGAAAATTGCCATCTCCACCAACGGCAAGTCGCCCACCATTGGCAAACGCCTTCGCGAGGTGCTGGCCGAAGTGCTGCCCGCCGAGCTAAGCACGGTACTGAGCCAGATGACCGTCATCCGCAGCCGCCTGCAGGGCGATTTTGCGGAAAAAGTGAAGTCGCTGAACGCCGTGACGGCCGAGCTGGCCAATGGCCCGGCCTACGAAACGCCCGCCACCGTTTACTGGCGGCGCGTGGCCACGGCCTCGCTGATGACGTTCGCGGCCTTTATCGTCCTCAACATTCTTTCCTATTACTTCACCTGGCAGCAGGCCTGGGACGTGGTGCGCTCGTCGGGCACGTTCTACACCTTTGTGGCCGTAGGCTTCCTGGCCCAGATGGTGGACGGAATGCTGGGCATGGGCTACGGCGTGGTGTCGGCCATCAGCCTGATGTCGCTGGGGCTGAGCCCGGTTTCCGTCAGCGCCAGTATTCATACGGCCGAGGTGTTTGCCAGCGGCGCTTCGGGCTACAACCACTACCGCTTCGGCAACGTCAACAAGCGCCTGTTTCGGGTGCTGCTGCTGCCGGGCATTGCCGGCTCCGTCAGCGGCGCCCTGCTGCTGGCGCATTTCGGCGAAACCTACGCCGGCTACGTCAAGCCCATTCTGGCCGTGTACCTGCTCATTCTGGGCCTGCGCATCATCACCAAAGCCTTCCAGAAAGCGGCCCGGAAGCGCAGAAAGGTGAAAAACGCCGGCTGGCTGGCCGGGGCCGGCGGCTTTCTCGATTCCTTCGGCGGCGGTGGCTGGGGGCCGCTGGTCACGAGCACGCTGATTACCAATGGGCGTACGCCGCGCTACGTCATCGGCACGGTGAGTCTGGTCGAATTCTTCGTGACGTTCGCCAGTGCCTTCACGTTTTTCACCATCCTGGGCATTTCGCACTGGCAGATTGTGCTGGGCCTCATCGTGGGCGGCGTGGCCGCCGCGCCCATCGCCGCGCGCCTGGCCGGCCGCCTGCCCACCCGCTGGATGTTCGTGGGCGTGGGGCTGATGGTGATTGTGTGGAGCCTCTGGGCGCTGCGCAAGCTGCTGTAGGGGCCGGGCCGCTACTTCACCAGTTGCTACTTCACCAGTTTTTTGTTGCGGCCAATGGTGAGCTCGCCATCATCGAAATAGTCGAACCCGAATTTGTCCAGGCAGTTGTAGATGCGCGGCCGGATGCGAAACTGGTCATGAATCTCGATGGCGATGAACCGGGCGCTGCGCAAGGTCTGAAACGCGGTTTCGTCGTTGGCAAACAGGTACCGCTCGGCTCCCTCAATGTCGATTTTGAGCAGGTCGATGCAGTCCCACCCGGCCTCTTTCATCAGGTACTGCACATCGTAGCCCTGCAGGCCGGTGGGCTGGTCGGTTTCTTTCACATAAAACGACCATTCGCGCTGGTCGCCCACGTCGCGGCCCACCTCCAGCTGCGCCTGCCGCTGCCACAGGCCCGCCTTCAGGGCCTTCACGTGCTGCATGCCATTGGCTGCTACGTTGCTCGTGAGCTGCGCATAGTTCGATTCCTCCGGCTCGAGGCTGATGATGTGCGCGTTCGGAAACCGCGCCTTGAAGAACAGGGTGGCAAAGCCCACGTTCGCCCCGGCATCGATGATGCGCAGCTCGTCGCCGGCCTTCAGCCATGGCTTCATGTAATCAACGACGGCCTGGTACTGCGGCTCTTTCCAGACCTGAAAAAACACGCTCAAATCGCTCGATGGATTGGCGCGCACCGAAGCCCTCAATTTCGTTTTTGTTTCGGCATCGGGCCAGGCAATCTGGCAGCGTCCCTGCTCCACCTCCCCGCTCGAACCACCCATCTGCGCCAGCAGATTCCGGCAATTGTCCAGCCAGCTGGCATCGGTGTGAACTTCGGCTACCACGGGCGGCACGCGCCGCAGCTGGCGGATGAGCGTGATAACTGACGGGGGCAGCTGATGATACCACTTGCGCAATAATGTCTTTTTAAACATCGGCGGACGAATTAGCCCCGTGCGATTACGGGGAACAAGGAAGGCTGAAACAGCTCAATGGGTCCGGCAAGATAGGGAGGAATTCAAACTACGCTTCTCCCGGCCACTGGCCGAAAGGCTCCGCTCGCGGGAGCACAAAAAAAAGGGCTTCCGGTAAGTCCCGGAAGCCCTTTTGCCTGGCGCACTATGTTATATGTCGAATTTAATGCCTTGTGCCAGCGGCAATTCCGTCGAATAGTTAATCGTATTCGTTTGCCGGCGCATGTACACCTTCCAGGCATCGGAGCCCGACTCGCGTCCGCCGCCGGTTTCCTTCTCGCCACCAAACGCGCCGCCGATTTCGGCCCCGCTCGTGCCGATGTTCACGTTGGCAATGCCGCAGTCGGAGCCGCTGGCCGCCAGGAAAGCTTCGGCCTCCCGCATGTTGAGGGTGAAGATGCTGCTCGACAGGCCCTGCCGCACGTCGTTCTGCAGGTCGATGGCCTGCTGCACGTCGCCACTGTATTTGATGAGGTAGAGAATGGGCGCGAAGGTTTCTTCCTGCACCGTGTGGTAGTGGTTTTCGGCTTCTACCAGCGCGGGCTGCACGAAGTGGCCGCCGTGCAGCTCGGCGCCGCTCAGCACCTGGCCGCCCGTCAGCAGCTTGCCGCCTTCGGCTTGCACGTTCACCAGGGCTTGCTCAAACATCTTCACCGCGTCGCCGTCAATCAGCGGGCCTACCAGCGTGCCTTCCTGCAGCGGATGGCCGATGGGCAGCTTGGGGTAGGTGGCCAGCAGACGGTTTTTCACCTCCTCGTACACGCTCTCCTCAATGATGACGCGGCGCGTGCTGGTGCAGCGCTGTCCGGCCGTGCCCACCGCCCCAAACACGATGGCGCGGATGGCAATGTCGAGGTCGGCGTTTTTCGTCACGATGATGGCGTTGTTGCCGCCCAGCTCCAGCAGGGCGCGGCCCAGGCGGGCCCCCACCACTTCGCCCACCTTCTTGCCCATGCGGGTGCTGCCGGTGGCCGAAATCAGCGGCAGGCGCTGGTCGGCAGCCATGGCGGCCCCAATGCTGGCATCGCCGATGATGACGCTGAACACGCCTTCGGCAATGTCATTCTCAGCCAGCACGTCGCGGATGATGTGCTGCACGGCCACGGCCGTGAGGGGCGTTTTCTCCGAAGGCTTCCAGATGCTCACGTCGCCGCACACGGCGGCCAGCATGGCGTTCCAGCTCCACACGGCCACCGGGAAGTTGAAGGCCGAGATGATGCCCACCAGGCCCAGCGGCTGGTACTGGTCGTACATGCGGTGCGCGGGGCGCTCCGAGTGCATGGTGAAGCCGTGCAGCTGCCGGCTCAGGCCCACGGCAAAGTCGCAGATATCAATCATCTCCTGCACTTCGCCCAGGCCTTCCTGCAGGATTTTGCCCATCTCGGCGCTCACCAGCTTGCCCAGCGGCTCCTTGAACTCGCGCAGCTTGTTGCCAATCTGGCGCACAATCTCGCCGCGCTTGGGGGCCGGCACCAGGCGCCAGGTTTTGTAGGCTTCCTGCGCGGCTTTCACCACGGTTTCGTAGTCGTCGGCGGTAGCGAAGGCCACGCTGGCAATGCGGCGGCCATCGGCGGGCGCGCTGATGACGCGGCGCTCGGCATTGGCGTGGCCGCCCCAGGTGCGGCCGGTGCTGTAGGCGGCGTTGTCGGCCTGCACGCCCAGCTGGCGCAGCACGTCCTGAATGCCGTGGGGGTCGTGGTGGGGGTGCGGCACCGTTACGTCGGGCGCGGTAGCTTCTTCGAGGGCTTGCTTCATGGGAAATTTGAGGTGGGATGATGCAGCGGCAAAGCTACTGCCCGCCGGGGAGTTGGCGGCGGGCCTCACCTCTGCGGTCATCCTCCACGCCGACGCCGCTCCCTACGCTTTGCGCCCCACCGGCTCCTGCGCCAGCTGGCTCAGGCTGCTGAATACGTCGAGGCTATCGCGGCGCAGGCCGCGTACTTCCTCGTCCGACAGCTGCCGGACCTTGGTTTGAAAGTCCTTGTAGTAGGCCACAAACACGGCCAGCTCCGGCACCCGGTTTTCGTAGGGCACCATGTTTTCCAGCACTTCATTGAAGAAATGCGGGCTGTGCGTGGTCACGAAATACTGGTTGGTTTGCTGCGTGGCAATGCGCTCGGCCAGCTGCGTCACGTAGCGCGGGTAGGAATGCGCCTCCGGCTCTTCCAGCAGCAGCACCGTGTTGCGGTTCGATTCCATGGCCGCCAGATGGAAGCCGTAGCGCCGCAGCGTATCGCCGCTGCTGGAATACGGATAGGCGAAGCTCAGTCCCTCCACCTCCTTCATCACTTCGAAGCGGCGCGTGTCGGGGCGCACGCGCAGGCGCAGGTTGTGGCTTTCGAATAGCGTGGCAAACTCCTGCCGCAGGTCGGCGTTGGCTTCCAGCACCTGCACCAGGTTGTTGCCGTGGGGCGGGCGCAGCGAGGCATCATCGTAGCGCCGGTCGAGGTGGCTTTTGTGCTTGAAGCGGTACGATTTCACGGCCCGGGGCTGCCAGCTCGGCACCGAGGTCAGGTAGTGGCCGGCCGTGCCCGGCTGGTCCACGTAGCCATCCCGGTCAAACTCGGTGTAGAGAAAGCCCGGCTCGGGCAGCGTGCCGGCGCTGGCCAAGTGGTCGTAGAGGCGGGCCAGCAGCTGCGCGTCATCGCTCGTGCGGTTTTTGCCGCGGCCTTCCAGCAGCGGCAGGCCCAGCTGGGCCCGCAGCAGCAGGTAGGCCGTCTGGCTGAAAACAGCGTATTTGAAGCGCTTCTCGCCGTTCTGGTTCACGCGGCCCAGCAGGCACAGGTCGCGGTCGGTTTCCACCCGTATGGGGCTGGTCATCACGCTGTCGTGAAAAAGCTGCGCGGGCTTTTCGTAGCGAATAAAGCTGCGCATGAACTTCTTTTTCTGCTCGTAGGGGAAGCTGCCCAGCAGGCTCATGGCCTCCAGCACGGTCGATTTGCCCGCGTTGGGCTCGCCAATGATGATATTCACCCGACGCGGGTGCAGAATGGCACTCCGAATCGACTTAAAATTCTGGATGTAGAGAGTGTTGATGACGTTTTCCATGCACAAACGAAGGCGGGGCAAATCGGGGGAATGAGCCGGTTGAGAATTACAGCTTAACCGGCTCCCGACCTGGGACAAGCATTTACGAGGCAATCCACCATTCGGGCTTAAAGATGCAGCGTTTTTTGGCGCATTATCAAATTTATCTTCCCTGATTTTCAGCCCGATATTCCCATAAAACCTTTGGGCAAAAAGCAGCTATTTGGATAATTATAATGCGCCTGTTTTTAGTCCCGAAATGGGATACTGCTCTTGTCCAATTGCCAAACAAAAAAAAGCCCCTGCCGCGTTGGCAAGGGCTTTTGCAAAGGCAAAAGATACTACTTACTCCTGCCCGATGGGATAGTACGCTTTGCGACCATCCGGGTACACGCCTTCGACCAGCGCGCCCGAATTTTGCCGGGCCTGGTCGAGGTAATTTTTCACGTCGGCCGGCTTGGTCACCTGGTTCTTGTCGATGCGGGTGATGATGAAGCCGTCGGCCATGCCCGTCTCGCGGAAATTGCTGCTCTTGATGCCGCTGATTTTGGCACCGCCTTCCAGGCCCAGCTTGGCCAGGTCGCGGGGCGGCACGGCGGCAATGGTGGCGCCTTCGTACTTGATGGCGGCAGCCGCGGCGTCTTCGCGCACGATGCCGGTGGTGCCGGTGGCGTTGCGCAGGGTGGCTTCCGTCACGCCGGCCGAGCCGCCGCGCAGGTAGTTCACCTTAATCTTGTCGCCAGGGCGGAAGCGGGCCACCTGCTCCTGCAATTGCGAGGACGTATTCACGGCCACGCCGTTGATTTGGGTGATGATGTCGCCCATTTTGAGGCCGGCCTGGGCGGCGGCGCTGCTTTCGCTCAGCCCTTCCACGTACACGCCGTTCAGGGTATTCAGCTTCTTCTCAGAAGCCAGCTTGGCATCTACTTCGCGAATCTGCACACCGAGCAGGGCCCGCTGCACCACCTTGTATTTCAGCAGGTCGTCCACCACTTTGCTGGCCAGCGAGCTGGGGATGGCGAAGGAATAGCCTTCGTAGCTGCCGGTGTGCGAGGCAATGGCCGAGTTGATGCCGATGAGGTCGCCATTCAGGTTAACCAAGGCGCCGCCCGAGTTGCCGGGGTTTACCACGGCGTCGGTCTGGATGAACGACTCGATGCCCATGTTGTCCTTGCGGCGCAGGATGTCGATGTTGCGGCCCTTAGCCGAGATGATGCCGGCCGTCACGGTCGAGTTCAGGTTGAAGGGGTTGCCCACGGCAAGCACCCACTGGCCCACTTTCACGTCGTCGGAGTTGCCGTACTTCACGAAGGGCAGGTTGTCGGCCTTCACTTTCAGCACGGCCAGGTCGGTGTTGGGGTCGGCCCCCACCAGCTCGGCGTCGAACTTACGCTTGTCGTCCAGCACCACCTCAATCTTGGAGGCTTTGTCGATGACGTGGTTGTTGGTCACGATGTAGCCATTGGCGGCGATGATGACGCCCGAGCCCGAGCCCTGGCCACCGCCCTGCGGCTGCTGCTGCCGGAACTGGTCGAACTGGTCGCCGAAGAACTGGCGCAGGAAGGGGTCCATCTGCTGCTGGCGCTGGTCCACGGCCGGCGCGGCGTATTCGGTCATTACGTGCACCACGGCAGGGGTTACGGCGGCGGCGGCGGCCACGAAGTTCAGGCCTTCGGGCACGGTGTAGGGGCTGCTCCGCATCTCGGAAGTGTAACGCACCTGGGGGTCGGCGGCTACAGCCTGCTGCACCGACGGGGCCGGCTCCAGCAGCTTGTACCCCCCCACGGCCACGCCGCCGCCAAGAATGGCAGAACCGAGCAGGCCGAGCATCATTTGTTTTGCTTGCATGGGTAAGGGAAAATTGAAAAAAGGGTGAATGGGGTGAACTACGAGCCTAATTTAAAAACGTCCGGATGAAAACAGCATGAGCCGGGGCCGGATATTTTCACCAACGCGCTAAGGATTCGCTTTCGTCTGCAAGGGTTGCTTTTAGCAGAAAACAGGCCAAAGCAGGGCTGTCAGGGGCACAACACGGCTTTCGGCAAAAAAGGCACCCCGCGGGGTGCCTTTTTTACAGATTCGGTTCGCGCTTAGCGGATTTCGATGTGCTGCTTGGTCACTTTTTCCGTGTCGAAGGGCAGGGCCACGCGCAGGATGCCATCGGTCAGCTCGGCCGCGATGCCTTTCACGTTCACCGTGTCGGGCAGGCGGAAGGTGCGCGAGAAAGTGCCGTAGTTGGTTTCGGTGCGGCGGAACTTGGGTGCGGCCGGCGCTTCGGGCGTTACCACGGCAGGCGTGTTCTCGGAAGCATTCTCAGCGGCGGGAGCAGCTTCGGTGGCCGTGGCGGCAGCTTCTTTGGCAGCGGTAGCCGGGTTCGGCCGGCTGCCCGATACGGTGAGCTGGCCGTCGAGGAATTCGAGGTTGACGGCTTCTTTTTTCACGCCGGGCAGGGCCAGGTGCAGCTCAAAGCCTTCGGCGGTTTCGAGGATGTCGGCGGCGGGCACGAAGGCCGGGGTGGGTTGCGCAGCGCCGGTTTGCGGGGCTTGCAGCATGTCGGCCAGCATGGCGCTCAGGGCGCGGCTGGGGCGGAGGGAAGGGCGGTTGTTATACAGCAGAGTTGCCATGATGAGGTTGAGATTTTAGTTGTGAAAGAATCACTGCCGACCAGCGGCACACCTCACTTCCTTAAAATCTATACCAACCGGATTTTAGCAGAAATTTAGCGACAATTTGTCTTAAAAGACAGCATTTCGCTTATCAGCAATCCGCCAAGAAAAGGCTAAAACCTATTTCATCACCTCCATTGGCACTTTTCAGACAAAACCCGTTGCTGCAATTTTGTCAGCAACCCACTTCGTTCCCTGCTTAATCCCCTTAGTGCTGGGTGGGAAGCGGCCGGCGGTCGGTGGCCGTGCGGGCTTGCAGGATGGTGTAGCGCAGGTCGATTCCGAGCACCGGCGCGACGACGTTGACTTTGCCGCCGGAGGTCTGGTTGCCCAGGGCGTCGTATTGCGGCAGGGTGACGAGGTAGGTGGTCTGGTAGGCAAACCAGGGCGTGAAATCGAACCGGCTGATGCGGCAGCCTACTTCGGCCCGCAGACTGGTGAACTGGATAAACCGCTCGTCGGGGTCGGTGTCGGACTTCAGCAACCGGACGTGGGTACCGGCTTCGTAGCTCAGGCGGGGGCGCAGGGCGAGGGCGGAGCCGAGGGGAACGATTTTTTCCAGGTCTGCGCGCAGGCGGGCGTTGGTCTGGCCTTTGGCGTTGGCGGGGCTGGGAAACGTGCGCTCTACGCTCAGGCGCTGGCCGAAGGTGAGCGGGCCAATGGAACTGCGGTGGCGCAGCAGCACTTCGGGAATCAGGGTGTAGGCTTTGTTGGCCGAGAAGTAGCCCAGCGTGCCGCCCACGCTCCACTTCTCGCTCCAGAAATGCTCGTAGCCCAAGGTCACGCGGCGCTCGTCGAAGCCGAGGAAGCGGTTGGGGTCGTCGAAGCCGTTGTTGTCGGTGTTGTTCTGGCCGCGCAGGGCCAGCAGCAGGTAGTCGCTGCCGCTGTCGGGCAGGGCCAGCTCGGCCTGGGCCTCGGGCCAGAGCTGCAGGCCGGAGAGGGAGCGGTGGGTTTGGGCGGCGGCGGGCAGGGCCAAGCCGGTCAGGAGCAGCGCGAGGGGGAGCAGTCGTTTCATGAGTTCGTAGCGCGGGCTTTTAGCCCGCGAGGCGGGTAATGTTACTGGTTCACTCGCGGACTAAAAGTCCGCGCTACGTTTCTACTCGCCCAGCTCCTTTATCGCCAGCCAGGCCATGAGGCCGGGGCCGGTGGTGAGGGCCTGCTCGTCGATGTCGAAGGTAGGCGTGTGCACGGAGGCGGCAAAGCGGCCGTCTTCGTGCCGGGTGCCGAGGCGGTAGAAGCAGGCCGGCGCGGCCTGCGAGAAATAGGCAAAGTCCTCGGCGGCCATCCACTGGTCGAGCTCCACCACGTTTTCGGGGCCCAGGTATTCCTCGGCGGCGGCCCGCACGCGGGCGGTGAGGGCGGGCTCGTTTTCCAGGTAGGGGTAGCCGTGGCGGATTTCGAGCTCGCACACCGCGCCCATGCTCTCGGCCAGGCCCTCGCAGAGCTTGCGCAGGTGCTGGTGGGCCTCGGCGCGCCACTCCTCGTTGAGGGTGCGGAAGGTGCCCTCGATGTACACCTCGTTGGGGATGACGTTGGTGGCGCCGTTGGCGATGACTTTGCCGAAGCTCAGCACCGACGGAATTTTGGGGCTCGCGCGGCGGCTCACCACCTGCTGCGCGGCCACAATGAGGTGCGCGGCCACCAATACCGGGTCCAGGTTCATCTCGGGCATGGCCCCGTGGCCGCCTTTGCCCCTCACGGTGAGGTATAGTTCGTCGGTGCTGGCCATGTAGCGGCCGGGGCGCAGGCCGATTTTGCCGGCCGGCAGGTGCGGGAACACGTGCTGGCCCAGCACCTGGCTCACGGCCGGGTTTTCCAGCACGCCTTCCTTTATCATCAGCGACGCGCCGCCGGGCAGGCGCTCCTCGCCCGGCTGAAACATCAGCTTGACGGTGCCTTTGAACTCGCCCTTCAGCTCGGTCAGGATGCGGGCCGCGCCCAGCAGGGAGGCCGTGTGCACGTCGTGGCCGCAGGCGTGCATCACGCCGGGGTTGGTCGATTTGTAGGGGATGTCGCTGGTTTCCTGAATGGGCAGCGCGTCCATGTCGGCCCGCAGGGCAATGGTGGGGCCGCCGGGCCGGCCTTCAATCAGGGCCACCACGCCGGTATTGGCAATGGGCTGGGGCGTGAGGCCCAGCTTCTCCAGCTCTTGGGTGACGAAGGCGGCCGTGTTCACTTCCTCGAACGAAAGCTCGGGGTGGGCGTGCAGGTGGCGGCGCACGGCCACGGTGTCGGCGGCGAACCGGGCGGCGAGGCGCTGGATGGTGGAGCGGAGGTCGGCGGACATAGACTTGGGCAATAGGCGAAAAACTCCCCTCCTTACCAAGGAGGGGATGTTCGCGCCAACGGCGCGAACGGGGGTGGTGGTAGGCGCTGAACGGCTCACGTCAGGTTCGTTCGGGGTAGTCGTTCGGGCATTGCTCAACGCCCTGACCACCCCCGTTCGCGCCTGCGGCGCGCACATCCCCTCCCTGGTAAGGAGGGGAGCTTGCCGTTCAAGGGCCCGCTACGGGTTCTTGTTCAGCAGCACCTGGCCGGGCTCCAGCTCGGGCTTGGGCACGAAGGCGCGCATCCGGGCCATGCCCCGGGCGGCATCGAGGCGGGTGAGGTAGTCGCCGATGTAGAGGCGGTACACCGGCGACTTGAACACGATGTAGTCGGTTTCGTCCGGGTAGCGGCCAATGATGGAGCGGCGCAGCGCCATCACCTTGTCGCGCTCGGTGCCGAAATACACCAGGATGCGGAAGCCCTGCGCGTATTTCACGTTCTGGTTGGTGTAGGCCTGGTCGCGCAGGCGCTGGTCCACCTGCGGGTTCACCTGGTTGGTGGGCAGCGGGGCGGCTTTGGCGGGCGCGGTGGCGGGCAGCGGCGCGGCTTTGGGCGTGGCGAAGACCGGGCGGTACTTGCTCACGTCCTCGGCCGGCATGGGCGGGGTGGCGGCCACGGCGGGCTTGCGCCCGGTGGTGTCGGGCGGGGCGCTGGCCTGCGGGGCCTGCTGCGCGGTGCTGGCGCAGGCCGCCGCCATAAACAGCAGCGAGGCCAGCAGGCTATTGAGCAGCAGTCGGTTCATCGGCTTCGGAAATCAGGGCAATGCTATTGGACGAGCCGATGCGGTCGGCCCCGGCGGCCACCAGGGCCTCGGCAGCTTCGCGGGTGCGAATGCCGCCGGCCGCCTTGATGCGCATGGTTTCGGGCAGCACGCGGCGCATCAGCTCCACGTCGGCCACGCTGGCGCCCCGGCTGGCAAAGCCGGTGGAGGTTTTCACGAAATCGGCTTCGCCTTCCACGCACAAGCGGCAGGCCAGCTCAATCTCCTCTTCCGAAAGCAGGGCGGTTTCGATGATGACTTTCAGCAGGGCCTGATGCACGTGGCACAAATCGGCCAGGTCCAGGATTTCGGCCTGAATGGCTTCGGCCTTCCCCGATTTCAGGGCCGAGAGGTTGATAACCATGTCCAGCTCGGTGGCCCCGTCGTACAGGGCCACTTCGGCCTCCTTAAACTTCACGCTGCTGGCCGAGTAGCCCAGCGGAAAGCCAATCACCGTGCAGATGCCAATGGGCGTGCCCGCCAGCTTGCTGGCGGCCAGGGCCACGTAGCAGGGCGGCACGCACACGGTGGCAAAGCCGTGCGCGGCGGCCTCGTCGCAGAGCTGAAGTATCTGGGCCTCGGTGGCATCGGGGCGCAGCAGGGTGTGGTCGATTCGGGCGGCAAGCGTCATGGCACAAAGGTAGGTGGTTCTGCCCCCCTACTCCACCAGCAGGCGGCGGGTTGCGAGGTACGGGCCGGCTTGCACCGTCACGGTATAGAAGCCGGGGGCCAGGCCGGCAAGGTCCAGCTCAGCGCTTACGTTTTCGGAATTGGCGCTGGCACCAGCCGGCTGACTGAGCCGGACACGGCCCAACGCATCCAGCACGGTGATGGTGGCCCGACCGGTGCCCGCCGGCAGCAATACCGTGGCCCGGCCGTGGGCGGGGTTGGGGGCCAGGTGAATGCCGGCGGGCACCAGGGCCGACGCGGTGGCCGTGAGCGTGGGGTCGGTGAGGGCCGCGATGAACGCAACCTGTGTGCCCCCGCTGGGCTGGGTCAGGGCAAAGGGACCAAATGTTGCGGGCGTGCTCCCGCTGCCGGCCAGGTAAACCCGCGTAGCCCCCAGGGCCAGGCCGTAGCCGAAATCGAAGCCGGGCCCGCCCCCCTGCTGCACCCAGGCAAAGCCGGCGGCGGTACCGGCATCTGTCAGCCGAGCTACAAACACGTCGTACAGCGCTACGCTGGTGGCGGTGCTGCCGCCAAACCTCACCGTGCCCGAAAACGAACCGGCCATGTACACACTTGTGCCATTCGCGCACACGGCCCAGGGCTGGCACACACCGGAGCCGGTTGTTTGCTGGCTCCAGGCGAAGGCAGCGCTGGTGCCCTGGTCCAGCACCCTGGTCACAAAACCGGTATTGGAGCCGGAGCTGGTGAGGGTGCCGGCGCCGAAGGCGGCGGTGATGCTGCTGAAATTGCCGGTGGCATACACCCCGGTGGCGGTGGCAGTCAGGCCGGTCACGGTTTCATCGCGGGCACCGCCGCCGCGCTGGGCCCAGTCAAAGCTGGCGCTGGAGCCGGCATCGGTCAGCCGCGCGATGAAGGCATCGCTGTAGCCGGCATTGGTCAGCACGGTATTGCCAAACGTGGCTGTATTGCCCTGAAAATCGCCTCCTACATACACCGCCGGGCCCCGCACGGCCAGGGCATTGGGCCTTTCGGCCCCGGGCCCGCCCGCCCGCTGCGCCCATACCGGCGTAGCCGTAGCACCGGCATCCGTGAACTTGGCCAGGTACATGTCAAACACGCCGGCATTGGCGAGGCGGGTGCTGCCCACCGTCAGGATGGGGTCGCTGAACCAGCCCGTCACATAAACGCTGCTGCCGCTGGCGGCTACGGCCGTGGCCAAATCGCCGCTGACCCCGCCAATGTCCTGCACCCACTGGCAGGTGCCCGTGGGGCCGGCATCGGCCAGCTTCACCAGAAAGCCGTCGCTGCTGCGCTGGGTGCCGCCCGTGTTGGCAATGCTGACCGTGCCGCAGCTCACGGTGGGGCTGCTGAAATCGCCGGCCACGTACACGTTGCCCCCGGCCACCGCCACCCCCAACACGTGCTCCTCATAAATGCCCCTCAGCTGCTGGGCCCACACGAAGGTGCCGGTCACGGGGCTCCACTTGGCCACAAAGCCATCGATATCGAAGCCGCTGGTGCTGCTCAGGGTGGTGGTGCCAAAGCTCACGGTGCCCTGGAAGTTGCCGGCCACCCACACGTTGCCGGCGGCATCGGTGGTGCAGGCGTGCACTTCGGCGTTGTAGCCGGCCAGCGGCCCCGATGCTACCGCCAGCTGCCAGGCGGGGGCCTGGGCCCGCGCCCCCGGGCCGCCCAGCAGCAGCAGCAAGGGCAGCAGCGCTTTTAGCGCATCGAAAATCCTGGTTGCGGGGTAGCGTAGCGTCATAGCATGGAAGAAAGGCCGTGGAGCACTGGTAAAGATACCCTGCCACCGGCCAGCGGGCATTTTTTCTGCCCGCGTGGGCGGGGCCGCTGCTTGCGCAAGCGCCCTTTGCCGCCGGGCAGCAAAGGGCGCAGCCAGGGCCGTGGCCGGCCGCTACTGCACAATCCGGCTTTTCACGGCCGAGTATTGCGGCTCGGTGGTGGAGCCCACCAGGGCGGCGGCTTTCACGAAGACTTTGGTGCCCGACTCGAAGGGGCCGAGCTGGCGCTCCCGGCCGCCGCCCACGGCCACCAGCCACTGCTCTTCGGGAAACTTGGCATCGAAGGAGTAGCGGATAAGGTTCTGCAAGGTGCCGGTGGGGCGCTTCAGCTTGAGCAGCAGGCAGCCGGGCTGGGTGCCGTCGAGCAGGTCGAAGTCCATCACCACGTCGGTGGCGGTGGTGGCCAGCGAGCGGGCGGCCGTGCCGGCCCCGTCGGCCAGCGTGAGGCCCGAGGAAAGCAGGGCCGGCTCGTTGCCGGGGTAGTCCAGGTTGAGGCGCTTGGCCAGGCGGCCCAACTCGGTGGTGGTGGCCGTGCGCAGCTGGTCGCGCTGGGCGGTTTGGGCAGGCGAAGGATGGTCGGTGACGGCCACGGCCGCATCGAGGGCCATGACGGCCGCGCTCAGGGCCTTCACCAGCTCGGCGCCGGTGGCGATGAAGGGGCTGGCCGTGGTTTGGCGCACGGCCGCGTGGGCAAACGGCGACACGGTGTCGTAGAGCAGGTAGGTGTAGTCCTCCAGAAGCTTGGGCTTGCGCATACGGGTAATGAAATGAAGGTGAGCAAATGATTGAAACCGAATGTATAGCCGCCTCCAGCGGTTCTGGCTGCAATCGCCCTGAAATCAGGTAAAAACACCTGCAAAATCAGGTATTTTTACCTGCCTCCACTCCCGCAAAAGCGCCCCGTTGCCTCCCCTGTTTGCCATCGAAAAAAGCATTAACCCAATCCCCGACAACGCCAACTCAATCGCCGACAGCCATAACCCAATCCCGGACAACGTCAACCCAATCCCCTTAAGCGTATCCGCCATCGCAGACAGCATGCCTGCGATGGCGGATAAAAGCTGTTACCCTGAAAACAGGTCGTCCGCCATCGGAGAAACGGCATCCGGGATTGGAAACACGCTTTCTCCAATGGCGGACGACGCCAACGGCAATGAGTAGCCGCTATTCCACCACCAGCTGCCGGGTGCCAGCGGTGCCGCCCGCCTGCACCCGCACGGCATACAGGCCGGGCGCGAGGCCGGTCAGGTCCAGCTCGGCGGTGGCGTTGGCAGTGGCCGTTTGGGTGCGCAGGGCGCGGCCCAGCGCATCGAAAAGGGTGAGGGTGGCCGTGGCCGCGCCGGGCACGGCGGGCAGCTGCACGGTGGCCGCACCGTGGGCGGGGTTGGGATACAGGCGCAGGCCCGCCAGCGCGGCGGGCGCGGCGGTGGCCAGGGGGCTGGCGGCCAACGAGGCCAGAAAGCCCACGCTCACGGTGGCCGAGGTGGTGATGAGCTGGCTGCCAAACGCGGCCGGGGGCGCCACGCTGCCGCCCACCAGCACGGTGCTGCCCAGCACGGCCACGCTGGTGGCCTGGTCGGCCCCGTTGCCGCCGGCCTTTTGGGCCCACACAAAGGTGCCGGCCGGGCCCGAGTCGTTCAGCCGGCTCACAAACACGTCGGTGGTGCGGGCCGTAGCCGTCGAGGTATTGGCGAGGCTGATGGTGCCAAACGCGGCCGTGGCGCTGCTGAAGCCCCCGGCCACGTACACGTCGGAGCCGCTCGCGGCCAGGGCGGTAGCGCCGTCGGTGGCAGTGCCGCCGGCCTGCTGCGCCCAGGTGAAGGCGCTGCTGGTGCCGGCATCGGTGAGCTTGGCCACGAAGATGTTGGCCGGGCCGGCGCTCACCACGCCGTTCACATCAAAAATAGCCAGCCCGCTGAAGCTGCCGGCCACGTACACGCTGCTGCCGCTCAGGGCCAGGGCGGTGGCCACGTCGGCGTTGGGGCCGCCGGCGCTCTTGGCCCAGGCCAGGCCGGCGTTGTTGCCCGTGTCCTGAAAGCGCAGCACGTAGGCATCGCGCCCGCCGCTGCTGCTCAGGGTGGTGCCGCCCAGGTTGAGGTTGCCGGTGTAGTCGCCGGCCAGGTAGAGGCTGTTGCCGCTGGCCACCAGGGCGGCCACCGCGTCGTCGGCCGCCGCGCCGCCAAAGGCCCGCGCCCACACAAAGCTGGCCGAGGTGCCCGCATCGGTGAGCTTGGCCAGGAAGACGTGGGCCAGGCCGGCCGTGGTGCCCGTGGCCGTGTTGTTGGTGACGGTGAGGCTGCCGAGCGTGGCCGTCTGGCTGCGGAAAGTGCCGGTGAGGTACACGCTGGCCCCGCTCACGTCGAGGGCCGTGGCCCGGTCCTCGTTGAGCCCGCCCACCGGCTGCGCCCACACGAAGCCGGCCGTGCTGCCCGCATCCGTCAGCTTCACCACGAAGCCGTCGGTAGCCCCGGCCGAAGTCAGGTTGAGGCTGCCAAAGCTGGCCGCCACGCCAAACGTGCCGGCCACAAACACGCTCGCGCCGCGCACTGTGAGGGCCAGGGCCTGGTCGTTGTTGGCCCCGCCGGCCCGCTGCACCCAGGCAAAGGTGCGGCTGGCCACGTTCCACTTGCCCACAAATACGTCGTTGGCCCCGGCGCTGGTGAGCAGGGCGCTGCCCATGGCCACGGTGCCGGCAAAGTAGCCCGTCACGTAAAGGTTGGTACCGGCGGCATCGGGCGCGGTGGCCGTCACGGTGTAGGCGCCGTTGCTGGCCGTGCCAATGGCGGCGGCCGTTTGCCAGGCGGGCGCCTGGGCGCGGGCGGCCGGAGCAGCAGCCCATAATAGCCCGATGAACAGCAGGCGACGCAGAAGGGTAATTGGTTGGTTCATATAAGCGGTGGGGGCTTGGTTGCGGATATTGCCATTGACCGCGCCGGCCGAAACGGGTTTAACCCCGGCCATGCAAAAGCGCCCCCGTTCCGGCCGGGTGGTCGGAACGGGGGCGCTTCTGCATGGCCGGATGGGCCAACAAGGCTATTCTACCACCAGCCGTTGCGTGGCGGTGGCACCGCCCGCCTGCACCCGCACGGCGTAGAGGCCGGGTGCGAGGCGGGTCAGGTCCAGCTCGGCGGTGGCGTTGGTGGCGGCCGTTTGGGTGCGCAGGGTGCGGCCCAGGGCATCGAGCACGGTAAGGCTGGCCGTGGTGGTGCCGGGGGTGGCGGGCAGCTGCACGGTGACACGGCCGTGGGCGGGGTTGGGAAATAGCTCCAGTCCCACCAGCATAGTTGAAGAAGCAACCGCCAATGGCCTATTGCCCAGCGAAGCTAAAAACCCTACAGAGCCCCCAACAGGGCTTGTGATGCTTTGAACATCGAAGTTAGCCGTGGGCTGCGCGTTGCCGGCCACATATACGCTTGTACCCGTCAGGGCTATGCCAGTAGCATAATCGCTGCCAGTGCCCCCTGCTTGTTTGGTCCAGGCAAACGTTGCACCAGAACCGTTGTCGGTGAGCTTGCTCATAAAGGCGTCGTAGCCCCCATAGCTTGTGAGCACTGTATTGCCGAAAGTCGCGGTGGAGGGGCCGGTGAAATTCCCGGCCATGTATAAGTCGGTGCCATTTATGGCCAGCGCGCTTGCAATAGCCCCCGAAAAGCCCCCAGCGGTGTAAGCCCACACGAAGGTGCCGCTGGAGCCAACATCCGTTAGCTTAGCTATCAACACCTGGCGGTTACCACCCATTGCATACAGACCAATATTATTACCAAGGTCTATTGAGGACACAAAGTGCCCTGCCATGTAAACAGTAGCACCATTCGCCACGAGTGCACTGGTGCTTGTAGACCCCGTCCCCATTATTGCTTTGCCCCACACGAAGGTGCCAGTGCTTCCGTTATCCACCAGCTTTACCAAGAACATGTTCGAAGGAGCAGATGCGAGCGAAGGCGTATAAAGGCTGACAGGACCAAAGATGGCGGCAGTGTTTGGACTGCGGCTTCCAGCCAGATAGACATTTGCGCCGCTTACCGCAATGGCACTTGAATAGGCATTGCTCGCTTGCTGTATCCAACTAAAGCTTGCGCTCGGCCCGTTGTCTGTCAATTTGAAAACAAACATGTTTCCCCCACTACTGGCAAGCGAGAAGGGGCCGTATTGCGCGGTTAATCCGTAGAAGTACCCTGTTACATATACATTGCTGCCAGCCACCGCCAAGCCTCCGCAATAGTCGTCCAGCAAGCTGCCGCCCCCCTGGCTCCACACAAAGCGGCTGCTGCTGCCCGCGTCCGTTAGCTTGGCGACGAAGACGTCGGCAGCGCCTGCACTGGTGAGGGTAGTGCTGCCGAAAGCGGCCGTTCCGTTGAAACTACCCGTTACGTACACGCTGGCCCCGTTCAACGCCAAGGCATATGGCTGGTCGTCACCGGTTCCGCCAGCCCGCTGCGCCCACAAGAAGCCATTACTGGCCTCGCTCCATTTAGCCACAAATACGTCGTTGCCCCCGGCCGATACCAGCGTGGTCGGGCCCAACGTCAGCGTACCAGTGAACAAGCCTGTCACATACACATTGCCGCTGGCATCGGCTATCACCTTGCTCATTGACGAGGTACTGCCCGCGCTTTGACCTGCTCCTATCGCCATCTGCCAGGTCGGGGCTTGTGCCTGGGCCATCGATGCAGCTAGGCTCAGTAACAATATTACAAACAAGCCCTTGAGGCTTGACGGGTAAACAAAATGCATAGCTATGGAAAGAGTGCGTTTTAAGGAAAGGGTCTTCGGAAGGAGCTTCGCTAAATGTAGCTACTGATTTCCAGCAATAAAACAAAGAAACGCCCCGGCCAACCGGCCGGGGCGTTCCCTTCTGATGCAAGCAGCCGGGGCTGCTTAATCCACCAGCACAGCGCGGCCGCTTTCCACGTCCTGCTCTACCGATTTGTATTTCACGTCGCGCTTCACCGTGCCGTCCATGTACTGCACGTTCACCTTGTCGTTGCGGTTGGCCACTTTCTGGCTGCGCACGGGGGTTTGCTTCACGGCAGGCTGGTCGGCGGGGCCCATGTCCTCGGGGCCGGCCCCGAGCGAGTCGAGGTTGGATTCGTGCTCCACGGTGAGGCGCGGGGCGGGCTCCTCGTCTTCGTAGTAATACTCCTGCTCGTCGTTGGTGCCCACCGCGCCCTGCTGCACCGGCACATCGGCGTGGAAGAGGAAGGTGGTGGTTTCCTCGTTCACCTTCGCAATCATGCGCTTGAACAGCTCGAAGCTCTCAAACTTGTACACCAAGAGCGGGTCCTTCTGCTCGTACACCGCGTTTTGCACCACTTGCTTCAGGTCGTCCATCTGGCGCAGGTGCTGGGTCCAGGCCGTGTCGATAACCGACAGCACCACCACTTTCTCCATCTGGCGCAGGATGTCGTGGCCGCCGGTGGCCTGGGCGCGGCGCAGGTTGGCAATGGCCTGCACCTGCTTCTTGCCATCGGTGAAGGGCACGGCGATGTTCTCGTAGGGCGCGCCGTTGCTCAGCAGGTCGTTTACCAGCGGCAGGTTGGTGGCGGCAATGTGCTCGTTCTTGCTCTGGAAGTAGCCCAGCGCCTCGTCGTACAGCTTTTGGGTGAGGGCCGGCAGCTGCAGGCTGGTCAAATCCTGGGCCGTGAGGTAGGTGTCGTAGCCGAATACTTTGATGACGTTCAGCTTGAAGTCCTCGAAGTCGCCCGTGATTTTGTGGCCGGCGGCGATGTCCTCGCTCACGTCGTAAATCATGTTGAGGATATCGACTTCCATGCGGTCGCCGTGCAGGGCGTTGCGGCGGCGCTTGTACACCACTTCGCGCTGGGCATTCATCACGTCGTCGTACTCCAGCAGGCGCTTGCGCGTGCCGAAGTTGTTTTCCTCCACCTTCTTCTGAGCGCGCTCGATGGAGTTGGTAATCATCGAGTGCTGAATCACCTCGCCCTCTTCCATGCCCATGCGGTCCATGAGCTTCGCAATCCGGTCGGAGCCGAACAAACGCATCAGGTTGTCTTCGAGCGATACGAAGAACTGCGAGGTGCCGGGGTCGCCCTGGCGGCCGGCGCGGCCCCGCAGCTGGCGGTCGACGCGGCGGCTTTCGTGGCGCTCCGTGCCAATGATGGCCAGCCCGCCCGCCGCCCGCGAAGTCTCGCGCAGCTTGATGTCGGTACCGCGGCCTGCCATGTTAGTGGCGATGGTGACGGTGCCGGGGTAGCCGGCGGCGGCCACAATCTCGGCCTCGCGCTGGTTCTGCTTGGCGTTGAGCACTTGGTGCTGGATGCCGCGCAGCTTCAGCATGCGCGATACCAGCTCGGAAATTTCTACCGACGTGGTACCCACCAGCACCGGGCGGCCGGCTTCCACCAGCTTCTGGATTTCCAGAGCCACGGCGTTGTATTTCTCACGCACCGTCTTGTACACCTGGTCGTCG
This sequence comes from Hymenobacter daeguensis, assembly GCF_054780555.1. Lineage (NCBI taxonomy): Bacteria > Pseudomonadati > Bacteroidota > Cytophagia > Cytophagales > Hymenobacteraceae > Hymenobacter > Hymenobacter daeguensis. Next base: position 106,376 of record NZ_BAAGWC010000010.1, on the reverse strand, counting down.
GCGTCTTTGCGGCTGATGGCGCGGTTGGTGGGAATCACCACCACGTCGAGCTTATAGATTTCCCAGAACTCGCCGGCTTCGGTTTCGGCCGTGCCGGTCATGCCGCCCAGCTTGTGGTACATGCGGAAGTAGTTCTGCAGCGTCACCGTGGCGTAGGTCTGGGTGGCGTCTTCCACGCGCACGTTTTCCTTGGCCTCGATGGCCTGGTGCAGGCCGTCGGAATAGCGGCGGCCTTCCATCACGCGGCCGGTTTGCTCGTCCACGATTTTCACCTTGCCGTCGTCGGTCAGGATGTACTGGTCGTCCTTCTCGAACAGCGTGTAGGCCTTCAGGAGCTGGTTCACGGTGTGCACCCGCTCGCTCTTCTCGTTGTAGTCGCTCATCAGCTTGTCTTTCTGCTGGAGCTTCTCCTCGGCCGAGAGGGCGTTGTTTTTCTCGATGTCGGCAATGGCCATGCCGATGTCGGGCATGATGAACAGCTTGGGGTCTTCGCCCTGGGCCGTAATCAGGTCGATGCCTTTTTCGGTGAGCTCAATCTGGTTGTTCTTCTCGTCGATGGTGAAGAACAGCGGCTCGTCGGCCTTGGGCATCTGGCGCGAGTTGTCGGCCAGGTAGTGGTTTTCGGTGGCCTGGAGCACGGCCCGAATGCCGGTTTCCGAGAGGTACTTGATGAGCGGCTTGCTCTTGGGCAGGCCGCGGTAGGCGCGGAACAGCAGCAGGCCGCCGGTGCCGTTTTTGTCGCCTTCTTCCACGCCGGTTTTGCCGGCGGCAATCTGCTTGCGGGCTTCCACAAGGTAGGACTGCACGATTTTCTTCTGCTCGTCCACCAGGCGCTGGATGCGCGGCTTGAGCTGGTAGAACTCGTGCACGTCGCCGCGCGGCACCGGGCCCGAGATGATGAGCGGCGTCCGCGCATCGTCAATCAGCACGGAGTCCACTTCGTCGACCATGGCGTAGTGGTGCTTGCGCTGCACCAGCTCCTCGGGGTCGCGCGCCATGTTGTCGCGCAGGTAGTCGAAGCCGAATTCGTTGTTGGTGCCGTAGGTGATGTCGGCCTGATAAGCGGCGCGGCGCTCCGGCGTGTTGGGCTGGTGCTTGTCGATGCAGTCCACGGTGATGCCGTGGAACTCAAACAGCGGCGCATTCCACTCCGAGTCACGCTTGGCCAGGTAGTCGTTGACGGTTACGAGGTGCACCCCACGCTTCGACAAGGCATTCAGGAACGACGGCAGGGTCGAAACCAGCGTCTTGCCTTCGCCCGTGGCCATTTCCGAAATCTTGCCCTGGTGCAGCACCACGCCGCCAATCAGCTGCACGTCGTAGTGCACCATGTCCCAAGTGATTTCGGCGCCGGCGGCCGTCCACTTGTTGGCCCAGATGGCTTTGTCGCCCTCAATCACGCAGTTGGGGTGCGTCAGGGCGTATTCGCGGTCGTGGGCGTTGGCGGTTACCACCAGCTGGCCGTTTTCCTTGTAGCGGCGGGCCGTGTCCTTCACAATGGCGAAGGTGATGGGCAGCACCTCCAGCAGCACGGCTTCGAGGTCTTTGTTGCGCTGCTTTTCCAGGGCGTCAATCTGCTCAAACAGCGCCTCTTTCGCAGCTACATCAAGCTGCGGCTGGGTGTCGATTTGCTGGTGCAAACCGGCAATCTGCCCGTCGAGGCCGGCGAGGCGCTCGGCAATGCGGGCGCGCACGGCGTCGGTCTGGTCACGGAGTTGGTCGTCGGTCAAGCCGGCCAGTTTGGCATATTCGGCATTAATCAGCGCCACGTAGGGCGTGATTTCCTTTAAATCACGCTCCGACTTGGAGCCAAATATTTTGGCGACGGTCTTGCCTAGGAATTCAAACATCAGGTAGTATTTTAGCGAATAGCGCGTTGGCGCACCTCAAATTTACGGAGCGTTCCGCTAAAACCGTCCCAAAACGAAAAGCCCCGCCAAATTGGCGGGGCTTTTTCTGTAGCGTGGACTCTGCGAGTCCGCGTCTCGCCGCGTTGCGGCGAACTGTCGTTAGCATAATAGCGCGTGCTTTCTGGCAGCCCCACATTCGCCGCCTGGCGGCGAGACGCGGACTCGCAGAGTCCACGCTACCGTGCTACTCCTGTTTCGGCGAGCGGCTGATGAGCTTTTCCACCAGCGCCGTGCTGCCCGAAATGGCGGGAAGTACCGGCTTGCTGGCGTTTTCTTTCTCGGTCAGCTTCTTGTAGAGCGTGAGGGCCTGGGCCACCACCTGGTCCATGTTGTAGTACTTGTAGGTGGCCAGGCGGCCCACAAAATGCACCCCCGGCGTTTCATCGGCCAGCTTCTTGTACTTGTTGTACAGCTCGGCGTTTTCGGGCATCGGAATGGGGTAGTACGGGTCGCCCTCGGCCTGCGGGTACTCGTACACGATGGCCGTTTTGGGGTGGTCCTGGCCGGTGAGGGCCTTGAACTCGGTGATGCGCGTGTAGGGATGCTCGTTGGGGTAGTTCACCACGGGCGCGGCCAGGTGCTTCTCCTTGTTCAGCGTTTCGTGCTTGAATTCGAGCGAGCGGTAGGGCAGCTTGCCGAATTTGAAGTCGAAATACTCGTCCACCGGCCCCGTGAAAATCATTTCCTTAAACGGAATGAAGTCCATGATTTCGTGGTAGTCCGTGTTCAGCATCACCTTGATGTTCGGGTGATTGAGCATGTTCTCAAACATGCGGGTGTAGCCGTGCAGGGGCATGGCCTGGTAGGTGTCGGTGAAGTAGCGGTCGTCGCGGTTGGTGCGGGTGGGCACGCGCGAGGTCACCGACTTATCGAGCTGCGAGGGGTCGAGGCCCCACTGCTTGTTGGTGTAATTCTTGAAAAACTTGTTGTAGAGCTCGCGGCCTACTTTGCTCACCACCACGTCTTCCGACGTTCTGATGACGTCAACGTGCTCGGCCACCGAAGCGAAGAATTCTTCCACCTCGAAGCTGGTCAGGTTCAGGCCGTAGAGCTTGTTGATGGTGTCGAGGTTGATGGGCATGGGCACGTGCTGGCCATCGACCGAGGCCAGCACGCGGTGTTCATACGGCCGCCAGTCGGTGAAGTGCCCGAGATAGTCGAACACGTCTTTCGAATTGGTGTGAAAGATGTGCGGGCCATACTTGTGCACCAAAATGCCGTCCTCGTTATAATGGTCGTAGGCATTGCCGCCAATGTGGCTGCGCTTGTCAACTACGAGGACTTTTTTGTTGCTGCGGGTGGCCAGCCGCTCGGCCAGCACGCTGCCGGCAAAACCGGCCCCAACGATGAGGTAATCAAACATGGTGCGTATGGGTATGGAATGTGGTAAAGGACTCTATCGGGAGGGAATGGGGGTTGGTTAACGGGGCCGGCTTTCGGGAGCGGGCGCAACGGGCGGCAGCTCAACTTCCGATACCTTGGCGGCAACCAGCGGCTTGCCTTCGACCAGGGTCGTGGAGGCATCGGGCGCTTTGGCCCAGAGGCGGTCCTGCATCAGGTCCACCATCTGCTGCCAGGTCTGGTCCCAGGAAATGGTGGCCAGGTAGTCGTCGGTGCGCTGGCGCCAGTCGGCGTCTTCGCGCTGGGTGAGGGCGGCCTGGATGGCCTTGCCGAAGTCGGCGGCGTTGTCGGCAATCTGCACCAGGTTGAGGTCGCCGTAAGGCCGCACCACGTCGCGGATGGGCGTGCTCACCACGGGGTTGCCGGCGGCGAGGTACTCGGGCGTTTTGGTGGGCGAGATGAATTTGGTGCTTTCGTTATCGGCAAACAAAAGCGTCGCCACATCCCAACCCTTCAGGTAAGCGGGCAGTTCCTTATAGTCTTTGCCGCCGAGATAATGCACGTTGGCGGTGCGGGGCAAAATGGCCGGGTCAATCTTCACCACCGGCCCGATGATGACAAACTGCCACTCTGGATGGCTCTGCGACAGCTCGCGCAGCAGCTCAATATCCAGCCGCTCATCCACCACGCCGAAGAAGCCGATGCGCGGATGCGCGATGCCGGCCTGGTCGGCGGGCTCGGCCAGCGGGCCACGGGCCTGGCCAAAGTGGTCCTTGTCGATGCTGCTCGGGAAGGGGTGCGCGTCGGGGTGCTGCTCACGCTTCGATTCGTAGAGCGTGTGGCCGCCGGTGAACACGAGGTCGGCTTTGTCGAACAGCTCCAGCTCGCGCTTTTTGAGCTCGGGCGGCGCAAATTTGAAAGCGGCCAGCTCGTCCATGCAGTCGTATACGGTGAGCTTAGGCACAAACTGGCGCGACTTGCCCAAGGCCATGGGCGTGTAGTACCAGAACAGGTAGTTGGTCACGCCCTGCTCATTGAAATAATGGCTGAGCACTTCGAACTGGGCTTGGTCGGCGGCGGCTTCGTCGGCCCGCAGGCGGTGGGGCAGGTGCACCACCACCACTTTCACGTCCTGCTGCCGCTCCTTGATTTCAACGTGCGGCTCGATGAGGTCATCGTTGTGAAAAAAGGCGTCTTCGACGTAAAAAACCCGGCCCTGCTGCGCAAAGCGCGACATGAGGTGCTGGGGGCGCTGCCACACAAAATCCCAGTGCAGGTGCGCGAAGCAAACCAGGTCGGGGAGCGTGTAGGGAGCAGTGGTTTCGGCGGCTGAATCGCTGGGCCGGACAGCGGTGGCGGAGGCACGCAAGGGCGCTTCCACCGTCGAAGAAGGGGGCATGAAAATGAACAGGAAAAGGGGGTTTCGCGCCGCGCCGGAGGGACTCTCACCTGCCAGGCCGGGGCGCTTGCTATCCTATACGCAGCCCTTCGCCCAAAGGATATGGCCCAGCTTACTTTGCCAGACCTCACCAATTCTTCACATTCTCAGCAAGATATACGGCTAATCTGATTTTCAGATACTGCCCGGCTCGGCCAGCAGCAACTGCCATTCCACCACGTCCTGCCAGCCCGTGGGCGTGCGCAGCCAGGCCAGCCGGGTGCCCACCCGACGAAAGCCGGCGCCCTCAAAAAGCTGCATACTAGCCGGGTTATCGGTGCCTACGGTGGCGTAAAGCTGGTGCAGGCGCAGCACCCCGCGGGCGTGGCTTTTCAGCAGTTCCAGGGCTTGCCGGGCGTAGCCGTTTTTCCGCTCCCGGGCCAGAATGGTGATGCCCACGCCCGCCCGCTGGTGCAGCGGGTCGAAGTCGAAGAGGTCGACGACGCCCACGGCCGGGCCGCCAATCTCCGTAGTAATCACCAGCCGCAGCTGCCGCACTACGTAGAAATCCGCAGCAGCGTGCTCCAGGTACTCCCGCAGCGCATGGCGCGAAACCGGCACCAGCGTATCGGAAACGCCCCAGATATCGGGGTCGTTTTCGAGGGCATAGAGAAATTCGAGGTCGTCGGGTTCAAGGGCGCGCAGGTGCATGGGGTGGCAAAGGTATTGCTGCGGGTTGCCTCCCCCCCCGGCCCCGCTTCCTGGGGAGCGGGGCCGGGGGGAGGCTTAAATTTAATTGTGTACAATCAAACATTACACAACCGAATCCGTTTACCTTTGCGACGCCACATGCCAACCGCTCCAAACCAACCCGTCAAAGAATCGCTGCTGAAGCTGGAAAGCCAGATTTGCTTTCCGGTGTATGCCGTGTCGCGGCTGATTACCAAGGCGTATCAGCCGCTGCTGCAAGCTCTCGACCTGACGTACCCGCAATACCTCGTATTTCTGCTGCTGTGGGAGCACGGACAGCTGACGGTGAAGGAGCTGGGCGAAAAGCTGCTGCTCGACTCGGGCACGCTTACGCCGCTGCTCAAGCGCATGGAGCAGAAACAGTGGCTTAGCCGCCGCCGCGCTCCGCACGACGAACGGTCGGTTATCATCGAGCTATTGCCCGCCGGCCGGGCGCTGGAAGCCCAGGCCGGACACATTCCGCTGGCGATGATTGACAAAATGCAGCTGTCGGAAGCCGAGGTGCTTTCGCTGCGCGCCCATCTTGCCCACTTGCTTACCCAGCTGGCCTAGCCGCCAGCGCCATTTCAACCCCAATTACCTTACCCATTCCCGATGAAAATCGAAAAAATCTTCACCGCCCAGGCCCTGGCCAAAGGCGGCCGCGACGGCCACGTTACCTCCAACAACCAGGTGCTCGACCTGACCCTGAGCACGCCCAAGGAAATGGGCGGCCCCGGCAAGCCCGGTGCCACCAACCCCGAGCAGCTCTTCGCCGCCGGCTACGCCGCCTGCTTCGAAGGTGCGCTGGGCGTAGCTGCCCGCCAGGCCAAAGTGCGCCTGGAAAACGTGACCGTGGAAGCATTCATCGGCTTCGGTAAGGCCGAGGACGGCGGCTTCGGCATCTCGGCCGATTTGCACGTCAACATCCCCGGTGTGGAGCAGAAGCAGGCCGAGGAGCTGGTGGAAGCCGCGCACGGCATCTGCCCCTACTCGCGCGCTACCCGCGGCAACATCGAGGTGACCCTGACCACTACCACCAACGCGTAACCGCTGCGGAGACGCGCATCACAAAAAAGGCCTCAGCGCAAGCTGAGGCCTTTTTTGTAACACATTCATTCTGCCTTATTCCACCGTGCCGCCAAACACCCGCACGGCCGGGCCGCTCAGCCACACATTTTCGAAACCGCCATCGGCACGGGGCTCGAACGAGACGGCCAGCTCGCCGCCCATGGTTTGCAGGCGCACGGGCGACACCGCGCCGCGCCGCGAGGCGGCCAGCGCCACGGCCGTGACGCCGGTGCCGCAGCTCAGGGTTTCGTTTTCGACGCCGCGCTCGTAGGTGCGCACGGGCCAGGCGTGGGCCGGGTCGGCGGGCACTTCCACGAAGTTGACGTTGGTGCCGGCAGGGTCGTAGGCCTGGTCGTAGCGGATGTCGTGGCCGGTGCCGTACACGTCGAACTCGGCCAGCTTGTGGCCTTCTTCGGGGTCGAGGAAGTGGATGTGGTGGGGCGAGCCGGTGTGCAGAAACACGTCCTCCTCCCCTACTTCGGCTTCGATGGGGGCGTTCACGTCAATCATTTTGAGGCGCACGGTCCCATCGGCTTCCACGCGGGCATCGTGGGGGCCATCCACGGCCAGGAAATGGGCCTGGTCGCCAATGAGGCCGAGGTGCCTGGCGAAGGCCACGGTGCAGCGGCCGCCGTTGCCGCACATGGAGCTGGGCCGGCCGTCGGCGTTGAAGTACACCATCTCAAAGTCGAAATCGGGCTTGTTGCGCAGCAGAATCAGGCCATCGGCCCCGATGCCGAAACGGCGGTCGCAGAGGCGGGCAATGAGCGGCTGGTCGGTTTCGTCGAAGGCACGGGCGCGGTCGTCAATCATCACGAAGTCGTTGCCGGTGCCCTGGTATTTGTGGAATTGCATTGAGGAAAATTATTCGTCGTTTCTACAAGAACGTCATGCTGAGCGCAGCCGAAGCATCTCTACCGTTTCGTTGTGTCGATTGGATTACCACTGCGGTAGAGATGCTTTGGCTGCGCTCAGCATGACGGACTGGTGCAAATAAACCGCCATCCCGGCATTTCGTTCCTCAGTGCCCCTGCTCGGCCAAATCGCCGCAGCGGAGCCAGTTCTCCCAGCGTTTGCGCTTTCTGGCGATTTTGCCGCGCAGGTATTTCTCCATAATCAGAGCAGCACACGGAGCGGCGGAGAGGCCGCCGTAGCCCGCGTTTTCGATGTAAACGGCGACCACGATTTTCGGCTTTTCGGCCGGGGCGAAGCCGGCGAAGGTGGCGTGGTCGTCGCCTTCGTCGTTTTGCACGGTGCCGGTTTTGCCGGCCACGCTGATGCCTACGTCGTCCAGATTAGCCAGCGCGGCGGTGCCGCCGGGGCGCAGGGCGGCCACCATGCCGGGAATCAGCTCGGCGAAGTGCACGCTATCGACCAGCGTGCGGTGCTGCTCGTGGAAGCGGGCCAGCGGACCGCCGGTGCCCACGCTGCGCACGAAGTGCGGGATGTAGTAGTAGCCGCGGTTGGCGATGATGGCCTGCACGTTGGCCATTTGCAGGCCGGTGAGGTTGATTTCGCCCTGCCCGATGCTGAGGGAATAGATGCTGCCGTAGGTCCAGCCGCAGCGGCCGCGCCGCTTGTCGTAGTAGGCCGGCGTGGGGATGAAGCCGGGCCGCTCCTGCGGCAAATCGACGCCCAGCAGCGTGTCGAGGCCGAAGGACCGGACGTGGCGCGTCCAGGCGGCCAGGTTCAGGTGGCGCTGGGCACAGGTATCGACGGGCTGGGCCAGGGTATCGGGCACATTGTCCACCACCTTTTGCAGCACCTGGTAGAAGTAGGGATTGCAGCTGTACTTGAGGGCCTGGGTGAGGGTGCGGGCGTTGGGGTGGTCGTGCACGCAGTTGATGAGCGACTGGTCGCAGCGGAAGCCGGTGTTGGCCGTGATGCGGCCCAGCTGCAGGGCCACGGCCGCATTCACCAGCTTAAATACCGAGCCTGGCGGGCTGGCCTGCAGCGCGGCGCGGTTGAGCAGCGGCATGTCTTCGCTGAGCAGCAGGGCGCTGCGCTCGCGGCCCCGGCCGAGGGCGGTGATGGTGCTGGGGTCGTAAGTCGGGGCCGACACGTAGCAGAGGATTTCGCCGGTGGCGGGGTCCAGGGCCACGATGTAGCCCTTGCGCTCGTGCATGATGCGCTCGGCGTAAGCCTGCAATTCGGCGTCGAGGCTGAGGTGCAGGTCCTGGCCGGGGTGGTAAACGGTATCGGTGGCCCAGGTGCCGTGGGGCTGGTTCAGCACGTCGAGCAAGGGGTGGTAGGCGCCGAAGGTGCCCTTCAGCAAGCCGTTGTAGTAGGTTTCGAGGCCGCCGTTGCGCAGGCGGTAGAAGCGGCCCCGCGCCAGCCGCTGCGCCTGGGACAGAAACGGCTGGGCATTGGCATAAGCGTAGCCCAGCACGGGTGCCGCCACGTGCGTGGTGTAGTTGCGGGCCGTGTACTCGCGCAGCGTGAGCCGGGGCCACTCGCTCCGGTGGCGGCGCAGGGTGTCGTACTCGGCGCGGGTGAGGTCGAGCTGCAGGGGCAGCTCGCGGCGGCGCAGGTCGCGGCTGCGGTACTCAAACGCGCTGTCGGGCCAGCCCAGCAGGCGGTTGAGGCGGGCAGAGTCGAGCCGGCCCCAGTGCGGCAGCACCAGCAGGTAGCGCGGGCCGGTGTAGGCCAGCACCGAGTCGTTGCGGTCCAGAATGCGGCCCCGGTGCGGCCAGAAGGCTTCCCGCTTGGGCGTATAGGTGTCGTGCGGCAGGATAACGCCGATGCCGGGCACGGGCGTGCGCCGCCACCACAGCACCAGCACCAGGCCGGCGAGCAGGAGAACAACCAGTAACGCAGCTAACTTCTTGCGGTTGGCGGGCAGCATCCGGCAAAGCTAGTGTTCTGCTGGCAGCTTGGCCGGGCTTCCTCGATGAACGGGGACGGTGGCCTTTTGAATTGGGCTGGGCACGCCCCCTACCTTTGCCGTCTGCTTATGTACGACTTCCTCACCACCTCCCCCTGGCCCGACTACGAGCTGATTGACTCCGGCAACTTCCAGAAGCTCGAACGCTTCGGCAAGTACGTGCTGGCCCGGCCCGAGCCGCAGGCCATCTGGGACCCGCACCTGCCGCTCAAGGAATGGGAAAAGGCCGATGCCGCCTTCGCCCGTGCCCCCGGCTCCACCGAAAAAGGCCAGTGGCGCCTCAAGCCCAGCATGCCCGAGCAGTGGGTCATTGCCTACGAGCGCCCCGACGGCCTGAAGCTGAAATTCCGTCTCGGCCTGTCGTCGTTCAAGCACGTGGGCCTGTTTCCGGAGCAGGACCCCAACTGGCAGTTCATCTACAACCAGACCCGAAAGCGCCGCGCCAAAGTGCCGCGCGTGCTCAACCTCTTCGCTTACACCGGCGCGGCCACGCTGGCCGCCCGCGCCGCCGGGGCCGACGTCACCCACCTCGATTCGGTGAAGCAGGTGAACTTCTGGGCCCGCGACAACATGGACGCCAGCCAGCTCGACGGCGTGCGCTGGCTGGTGGAAGATGCCATGAAGTACGTGCGGCGCGAAGTGAAGCGCGGCAGCAAGTACCAGGGCCTCATCCTCGACCCGCCCGCCTACGGCCGCGGGCCGAACGGCGAGAAGTGGCAGCTCGAAGATGAGCTGAATGAGATGCTCAAGCTCAGCCAGCAGCTGCTCGACCCCGAGGACCATTTCTTCGTGGTGAACCTGTACTCGCTGGGCTTCTCGGCCCTGATTCTGGACAATCTTACCACCGCCATTTTCCCCGGCCAGAAGGCCGTGCGCGAGCTGGGCGAAATTTACCTGCACGATGCCGGCCAGCGCAAGCTGCCGCTGGGCACGTTCTGCCGGTTTGCTACCTAATCTACTTTTTCTGTCATCCTGAGCGCAGCGAAGGACCTTATCACGTATGCGCGGTTGGAATTAACACCCAACTGTTCTGACGTGATAAGGTCCTTCGCTGCGCTCAGGATGACAGACGAATAAAACAACCCCGCTATGCACACCCATCCCCGCCGCCTTGCCCTGATTGACATGGGCACCAACACCTTCCACCTGCTCATCGTGGAAATGCCCACCGTGCCCGGCCAGAAGCCCACCACCATCCTGCGCACCAAAGCGGGCGTGCGCCTCGGCGAGGGCGGCATCAGCCAGGGCATCATCGCCCCGGCGGCCTACGACCGGGCCCTGCACACGCTGGCCGGCTTCAAGGAGGAAATGGAGCTGCACAACGTGAGCGAAGTGCGCGCCACGGCCACCAGTGCCATGCGCGTGACCAAAAACGGCCCCGACCTGGTGCGCGACATCTTCGAGCAAACCGGCATTCAGGTCAACGTCATTCCCGGCCAGCGGGAGGCGGAACTGATTTGCGAAGGCGTGCGCCAGGCCGTGGATTTGGGCACCGAAGCCCAGCTGATTGTGGACATTGGCGGGGGCTCGGTGGAGTTCATCATTGCCAACCAAACCACCATTTTCTGGAAGCAGAGCTTCGAAATCGGGGCCCAGCGCCTGCTCGACAAGTTCTTCCCCGACCCCAGCGGCGTGTTTCCCGCCGCCGCCGTGGTGGCTGAGCAGGACTATTTAAGCACGGTGCTCACGCCGCTCGTCGAAGCCGTGCGGCAGTACAAACCGGTGGGCCTGGTGGGCGCGTCCGGCAGTTTCGACAGCCTGGCCGACATGCAGCTCGGCCAGCTGCGCACCGAAGCCCAGCTGCCGCCCTGCACCGAGCTGGCCCTCGAATCGTTCCAAAGCAGCTACCGCCACCTGCTCAGCGGCAACCACGAGCAGCGCCTGGCCCTGCCTGGCATCCTGCCCATGCGGGCCGATATGCTGGTGGTGGCGGCGGTGCTGATTGACTACGTGCTGGGCATCACCGAAATCACGCGCATCCGCACCTCGGCCTACGCCTTGAAGGAAGGCGTGCTGGCCGAGATGCTGGGGCTGTAGCCACGCGCTGGCCGGCGAGCTGCCGCACCAGCACGCACACGCACGAGAAAGCCCCGCCGGCAATTGCCGGCGGGGCTTTCTCGTGCGCAATACAAGCCGGGTTATTGCCGTACCACGCGCTGGGTGAGCACCCCCTGGCTGGTTTGCACGCGGACGGTGTATACCCCCGCCGCCAGCTGGCCCAGTTTCAGCGGCACCGTGCCCGGCATTGCGGTGCTGGTATGCACTACCTGCCCCAAAGCGTTGAGTACCGTCAGCTGCGAGGCATTTACGTTCGCCCCCGCCAGCTCTACATTCAGCTGGCCGTCGGTTGTCGGGTTGGGATATACGCGCAGGCTCACGCCGTTGCGCGATGCCACGGCCGTGCCCGTTACCAGCACGGGCGTGGAGGGCGCCGACGAGCAGCCGCCGGGCACTACCAATACCACGGTATAGCTGCCGCTGACCGGCACATTGGGCACCGTCAGGGAGAAAGCGGTGCTGGCCGGGCCCACCGGCTGGCCGCCCACGAAGAACTGGTAGAGCACGCCCGCCACCGGGTTGGTGCTCAGCTGCACGCCGCCGCCCGGCAGTGCCTGCACCGTGAGCGTGGGCGTGGCTATTCCCGGGTTGATGGTTACCGTCGCGGTGGAGGTGGTGGTGCTGCAGGCCCCGGTTCCCGTCACCGTGTTGGTGATGGTGAAGGTACCGCTGCTGGTCTGCGTAGCCAGGTTGATAACGCCCGTCACCGGGTCGAGGCGCAGGCCCGTGCCCGTGGTCGAGAACGTGCCGGTCACGGCCCCCGTCGCCAGTACCGGCGCAATGGTTGCGGCCGAGCCCGCACAGTAGCTTCCGGCGGGGTAGCTGAAAGCCGTGTTGGGCGGCGTGGCCAGCGTGAGCACCAGCTGGCCCGTAGAGGTGCAGGCCGCGCCCGGACCGGTCGGGGTCAGGGTCAGCGTCACGGTGCCGGCGGCCACATCGGCGGCCGAGGGCGTGTAGGTGGCGTTCAGCGTGGTGGCATTGGGGGCGAAGGTGCCCGTGCCGCTGGCGGTGTAGGTAGCGCCCGTGGCCGTGCCGGCAATGGCCCCGGCCAGCTGGTAAGGCGTGGTGCCGCAGCTGGTAGCGGTGGCCGCAGGCAGCGTAGCCACCAGGCCCGGCGTCACCGTCACCGTGAGGGGCGTGCGGGTGGCGCTGGCGCACTCGTTGGTGAAGGTGAGGTTGAAGAAGTTGTTATAGGTCGTGGGCTGGTAAAAAGTGCCGGACGGGAATTGATACGAGCCCCGCACGGTGAGCACCCCGTTGGGCGAGGTCATCGGATAGCTGACGCCCGTGTAGACGGTGTACCGGCCCAGCCCGCCTACGGGGTTCGACAGCTTGTATTCGCCGGGGGCCAGCACGTAGTTGAGCGGCACCGTAATGCGGTTGTTTACCTGTGCAGCCGTCACAGTCACGGTCACATCGGAACCCGGCACGGCGGTGGCAATCCCCGCAGGCTGGCCGCCGCTCACGCTGTAGAGGCGGATGGTCAGCGGCCCGGCAGCCGTCGGGTACACATCCACCGAGGTCAGCGTGCCCACCTGCGTCACCGCGAAGCCCAACGCGTAGTCCGTCGCCACAGCCTGCACAAACACCCCGTCGTTGACGTTGTAGGCCGCGAGCCCGGCCACGGCAGTGCCGCCCGTGAAAGCCTCGGCGTAGTAGGTCGTGCTGGCCGTAAGGGCGGGCGTGGTCACCGAGCTGCCGGTGCCCACCAGCGTGCCGCCCGTGGCAGCCGTGTAGTAGCGCACGCTCACGCCCGCGGGGGCTGTGGCCGCCAGCGTACCCGTGCGGCCCGCACAGATGCTGGCCGGCGTGGGCGCGGTGGAAATAACGGGATTACTCACCGTGATTTCCGACACGTTCGACGTCGCCACGTTGCTGCCGCAGCTCACCCGGGCCCGGTAGTAGGTGGTTTGGGTGAGCACGGGCGTGGTGAAGGCCGCCGTGGTGGCCCCGGCAATGTCCGTGAACGGCCCGGTCGCGCTGCTGCTCTGCTGAAACTGAATGCTGCCGTTGGCCGCGCCGGCCAGCGTGAGCGTGGTGCTGCCGCTCAGGCACAGCGGCAGCGAAGCCGGCGACAGCGTGCCGGCCACCGGCGCAACCACCGTGAGCGTGGGCGCGGGCGTCAGCACGTCGTTGGCGGCGTTCACATCGCCCGTCACCGAAGTGCTGATGGCGAAGGTGTAGAGGCCCAGCGGCGCAAAGTTGGCCAGGCTGGTGAGGGTGATGTTCTGGGTAGCTGTGGCCGCTAAAGTGCCCGTGCTGATGGTCTGCGTCAGGGTTTGGGTCGAGCTGCTCGGCCCGCTGATGACGACCGATACCGTGAGCGGATTGACCGCGAAGTCCAGCACGCCGGTGCCGTTGTTGCGCACCTGAACGGTAACCGGCGTATTGGCCCCGAAGCAGGTCGAGGAAGCCGAATTCAGCGGCGACACCAGCGCATTCGCCGCCACGTCGATAACCTGGGGCGTGAACTGGTAGGCCCCGATGCTGGGCGCGGTGGCCGGGCGCACGGTGCCGGCGTAGTCCACCGTCACCGAAACCGGCGTGCCGGCGCTGACCAGCGCGGTGGCGGCGGGCAGCAGGTTGGTGCCCGACACGAAAAGCGGGTCGAGGCTGACGGAGCTGCCGTCCTTGGTCGAAGCCGTTTGCAGGGTGGCCAGCGTAAATAAATTGCTGCCGATGTAAGCCAGCACCCCGCTGGTGCCGCTCACAAAATAGTCGTTGTTGTTGCTGGTGGCCAGCACGCTGGCCGCCGGCAGGTACTCGGCATATGAGGCCACGCCCACGGCCGTGCTGCTGATGGAATTGGCAAAAATATTATTGCGCACATCCAGGCCGGTAACCAGGGTCGAGGTCACGATGAAGGCGGCGGTATTGTTGGTCGGGGCGGGCAGCGCCGTGGTCGGCGTGATGGTGCCGAACAGGTTTACGGCATTGTAGTACACCCTGGTGCCCGTGCCGCCCGCCAGCCGAATGCCGAAGGCATTGGCAGCGGTATTGGTGGTGCCCGCCGCATTCAGGACGTCGGAAATCACGTTGTTCGAGATTTCCGCGTTGGTCACATTGGTACCCGAAGCGAGGTTGATGCCGTACGCGCCCCGGCCGCCGGCCTGGAGCTGATGGATGCCGGTGATGAAATTGCGGCTGATGACGGCATTGGTCACGTTGGCATTCAGCTCGATGCCGGCATTGCTCAGGCTCAGGGCGGAGGCATCCATGCCCAGAATGAAGTTGCGCGAGATGAGCGGCGCGGCAGCGCCCTGCACGTCGATGCCTTTGAAAGTTACGTTGCCCGGCGCCACGGTGCCGGTGGCCGACAGCGTGGCCCCGATGCGGTTTTCCACAATCTGCAGGCCGTCGTAGGCCGTATTCACGCTGCCGCCCCGGGCATAGATGGCCTCGTAAGCCGTCGTAATGGCGTTGTTCTGGATAACCAGGTTGTCGTTGTCGTCGCCACTCACGGCGTTGCTGGGCGTGACGGTGGGCGTAGTGGGCGCGGCTGCCGCGTAGATGCCAAACGCGCTGGTTGTGTTGCCGCCCGCCACGTTGAGGTTGCGCAGCGCAATGTTGGTTGAGCCCGCCCCAATGCCCTGGCTGCCCACCCAAACCACGGCGCTGGTGCCCGTGTTGGCCGTGGTGAGGGTGAGGTTGCGGGTGGTGCCGCCGGCGGTGTTGCTGCCGTCGAGGGTGATGTTGCTGGCGGCGTTCAGCAGCACCACTGCCGGGGCCGTGCCGGAGCCGGTCACGACGGGGTTGGTGTTCGGGGCGGGGCTGACGCGCAGCGTATTGGTGGCCGAAGCCGACGGATTGGCGTTGAAGGTGATGGGAAAGGTTTCGGCCGGGCCGTAGGCATTGTCCAGCAGCAGGAACGTGGCAGCGCCGGTCAGCACGTTGAGGTTGTAGGCGTTGGCAGCGGCCGTCAGGGTCGCGAATACGCGGTCGGCGGGCGTGCCGGCGGGCGGCGCGGTGGTGCCCACGTAGTAGGTGCCGCTCATATTGCCCACAATCTGATACGCGCTGGGCGTGGCCGGGGCCGTGGTGCCGGGCGGCGTGAGGCCGCTGCCGCCGCCGGGGCTGGTGCTCAGGTTGGGCGCGGCGGCCAGGTCCTGCGCAGCCACGTAGTATTGAATCACGTCGCCCACCGCCGCGCTGCCGCCCAGCAGCGCGTAGTCGAGGGTGAAGGTGTACTGGCTGCCGCTCACGCTGCCGGCGTTCACAAACACGAAGGGGCCGGTGGCGCCCCGGCGGTAATACAGGCGCGGGGCGCTGGTGCCCGTGGCCACCCCGCTGGCATCGGTGATGGTCACGGTCAGGGGGCGGTTGGCGAGGCTGCTGGTGTTGGCCAGCGTGGCCCCCGTGATGGCGGGGCCGCTCAGGTCCACCGACTGGTAGTTGCCTTCGTAGGCCCCAATATCGGGCGTGGTGCTGCTGCGGGTGGCATTGGCATAGTCGGTGGTGATGCCGCTGATGGGCTGGCCGCCGCCCTCCACCTGCGTGGGCGCGGTGGTGCTTATTTTCAGGAAGTTGGCATTGGTGCCCGCCGTGCTCACAAACGGCGGGTTCTCCGTCACCGCGTTGATGTCGCGGCCCACAACGAAGTTTTTGTAGTCCGTCAGGGTCTGCTGCGGGTTGGTGAGGGCGCTTAGGCCCGTGCCGCCTTCCGCGTAAATCAGGCTGTTGGCCGAAGGCGTGCCCGCGTAGTACAGGTTGTTGTTGGTGGCCGCCTGCAGGTTGGCGGGCACCGTGCCGCCGATGCCGCCGAGGCGGCGGAGCGCCACGGTATACCCTGTGCCAGCGGCCGTCGAGGTGTTCACCACAATGTTGTTGCGCAGGGTGACGAGCGTGGTGGCCGACGAGGTAAACTGAATGCCCGAGGTGCCAAAGTTGGCGCCCGTGCTGCTGCCGTTAAGGTAAATGCTGTTGTACTGGGCGTTGGCCGTGGTGCCATCGCCCAGGTATAGCCCTATTTGAGCGGCCACGCCCGACCCATTGGGCGTATTGAAACTGCCGATGAGGTTATTGGTCACGTTGGTAACAGCGGCACTCACGTTGATGCCGTAGATGACGGGCCCCAGGCCATTGGATGCAAGGCTGGTCACGCGGTTGCGGTACACGTCCAGCGTCGCAGCGCCCCCCGACAGAAACATGCCGTAGGTGGTGTTGCCGTCGTTGCTGATGTTCTGCACCGTGTTGTCATAGTATTGCGCAGCCGCCGCTGAGTTGTGGAAGGCATAGATGCAGTACACGTTTGAGGAGGCACCGGTGGTGGTGAGGTTGCTCACGGTGTTGTTGTACACGTTTTGCGTGGCCGTGGCACCCGTGCTCACATACAGCATGTAGTTGGTGCCCGAGGTGCTGACCGTGCGGCTCCAGTTGCTCAGCGTGTTGCCGAAGATGTTGAGGTTGGCCACCGCCGCCGCGCTTTGTATCCCATAGAAAATCGACGTGGTGGCCGTGGTCGAGCTCATCGTCACGCTGTTGTTGCCAATGTTTACGGTGCCCGCCGCGCCGGCCAGGCCATTCACGCCGCTGCCGTTGTAAATGCCGAAGCAGTTCGACGTGACGCTGCCCGAGGCCATCGTCAAGGTGTTGCTCAGGATATCGGCGTTGCCGCCGGTCGCGACCATGATGCCGTAGAGAATGCTGGTGGGCAGCGCGGCCCCGGCGGCCGGCGTCGGGTTCACGGTGTTGCCCTGCACTTTCAGGCCATTCTGGTAAATGCTGTAGATGCCGTAAGCCGTAGCGGTACTGCCGTAGTTGACAATGGCGTTGCCGGTGGCGGCCGTGCCACTCACCACACTCCCGATTTCGTTGTTCTGGTCGTAATAGGTGTAGGGGCTCGCCGAGGCGTAGCCCACCACGTAAATGCCGTTGTTGACCCCGCCAATGGTGTTGCCGTAGAATTTATTGTTCGAGTTGGTGCCGGCGGCCGTGGTGGGCACCAATGTGGTGGTGCTGGCCGGCGTGTGGTTGGCCATGTAAATCCCCACCGCCGCAGTTCCCTTTTGCAGCGTGATGGAGCAGTTGCGCACCACCACGTTCTGGCAGCCGTCCACGGCGGGAGCCGCGCTTTTCAGCAAGGCAAAGCCCCATTCCATCTGGGCGCTGGCGGTGGTGTTGGAGGCCGGGTCCACCAGCGTCAGGCCATCGAACGTGACGTAATCGGAACCCTGCAGGCCAATAATCTCGTCCAGTACGGAAGTAGTTCCGGCGGCCGCCGTGATGGTGGGATTGGCCCCCGCGCCGGCTGCTTTCTGAAACACAATGGGACTGGCGGCCGTGCCCGTAGCGGTGAGGACCAGGTTCGCGGCCGTTTCGGTGTAGCCCGGCGCAATGCTGAACGTGACCCCGCCCGTGCCCACGCCCTGGGCATTGAGCGCCGTAAATGCCGAGGCCAGCGTAGGATATGCGGCCGAGGGAATGGCCTGCGCACCGCTGACCTGCGCCCGCGCGCTCAGGCTGCCAAGCAGCAGCGCACCCACGCCCAACAGCCGCGTGGAGGATGTGAGCAGGCGCTGCAGCCTCTTCGGCGACTTTTGAAATAGTTGTGTTAGCATGCCAGAAATAGAAAGCAGTAAGTGAGGGTGGAAATGAAAAATGAAGCACAAGGCCCCGGCGCGGGGCCGCGGCCCGGATGCCTGCAGAGCGGGCGCTACGAGCCCGGCATTTTCTGAAGCGGCGCTGCCTGTCGGCACCGAGCATCAGGAAATACTCGCCACCCAAGGTAGCCTGGCCGCCATGCCGCCCAAAGCCCGCGGGCGCGAGTCCGGCGATTTCGGGCGCGAGTCCGGCGATTGACAGTGGGAGTCGATTACAGCAGGGGGTGCGGCGCGGCCCGGTGCGGGCTGGCCAGGCAGCTTTGGGGTTTTCGGCCGGGCCGCCGTATCTTGGATAATCCCGCCTGTTTCACCGTGCTCGTGCGTCTGCGTCTCCACTTACTCTTTCTGCTGCTGCCCTTCGGAGCCAGGGCGCAGGCGTCCATCGACAGCCTGCGGCAGCGCCTGGCCGCCACGCCCGCCGATACCAACCGCGTGCTGCTGCTCAACCACCTGTGCTGGCAGACCAGCACGCGCAACGTGGCCCAGGCCCTCGCCTACGGACAGCAGGGCCTGACGCTGGCCCGGCAGCTGCGCTTCGGGCTGGGCGAAGTGTACCTGCTCAATGCCCTGGCGCGGGCCGCCGTGCTGCAGCACGACGAGCTGGCCGCCATTCGCTACTACCAGCAGGCCGTGCGCCGGGCCGAAACCGTGCCCCGGGCCGACCGGCAGCTCATGCTGGCCCTGCTGGGGCTGGGCCGGGTGGCCATTCAGCAGGAAGACTTTGCCGAGGGGGAGAAGTATTTCCGCCTGGCCCTGTCCCGCCTGCAGCGCCACCGCCCCGTTGCACTCATCGACCAGGGCCTGAGCCAGTACAGCCTGGCTTCGCTGTACTACGGCTGGCTGAAATCGGGCCAGCCCGCCCCCGACTCCATCGACCGCCTCTGCACCTTCTACACCCGGCAGAGCCTGACTACGTTCCGACGGCTGCCGCCCGATGCCAACCTGGCTTCCTGCTTCGGCGACATGGGCCGGGTCCACGCCCTGCATCAGCAGTATGACTCGGCCCAGTCCTGCTTCCAGAAGTCGCTGCGCCTTTATCAGCAATTCGGCGACCGGTTTGGCCAGACCGAAACCCGCCTGAGCCTGGCCGAAGTGCTGCTGGCCCGGCACCGCGCCCCCGAGGCCGAGGCCCTGCTGCGCCCCGCCGTCACCTGGGCCCGCCAGCTCAAAGCCACCGGCCTCGAAGCCCAGGGCAACCAGCTGCTGGCCGCCGCCCTGGCCGAAACCGGGCAGGGCCTGGCCGCCTACCGCCTGGCCCGCACCGGCCAGGCCCTGCTCGACAGCCTGCAGTCGGCCGAACGGCGCCAGACCCTGACGCGCCTGCGCGTGCAGTTCGATACCGAGCGGCAGCAAAGCCGGGTGCGCGAGCTCACGCACCGCACGCAGCTCCAGCAGCAGCAGGCCGCCAAGCAGCGGCAGTACCTGTGGCTGCTGGGCGGCCTGCTGCTGGCCGTGGCGGGGGGCCTGGGCATTGCGGGCCTGCTGGCCTGGCGCCTGCGCCTGAGCCGGGCGCTGCTGGCGCACCAAAACGCCGAGCTGCAGGCCACCCGCAGCGAGCAGGACCGCCTCTACGCCCTCATCGCCCACGATTTGCGCAGCCCCGTGGTGGCCTTCACAGCCCTGGCCGACCTGCTGAAACGCTACGTGGAGCGGCACGACACGGCCCGCCTGCTGGGCCTGGGCGAGCGCATGCGCCAAGCCGCCGAGGGCCTGCGCGGCCTGCTCGACAACCTGCTGAGCTGGGCCCTCACCCAGCGCGGCGAGCTCACCCCCCAGCCCGAGCCCCTGGCCGTGGCCACCCTGCTGGCCGAAGCCGCCGAGCTCTACCAGCCCAGCGCCGAGGCCGCTGGCGTACAGCTTACGGTGGCCCCGGCCGCCACCGGTGTGCTCCTCGCCGACCGCAACATGACCCACACCATCCTGCGCAACCTGCTCAGCAATGCGCTGCGGGCCACGCCGCCCGGCGGCACCATCACCCTCACGGCCGGCCCGGGAGGGCCCGGCACCCTCACCCTGGCCGTGTGCGACACCGGCCTGGGCATGGATGCGGAACAGGTGCAGCGCCTGTTGACCGAGGCCCCCATTGGCTATCCGGCTGGCCGGCGCAGCCCCACGGGCCTGGGCTGGCGGCTGAGCCAGTCGTTTGCCCGTGCCCAGCGCGGGCAGCTGGGCCTGCGCAGCGAGCCAGGACAGGGCACAACAGTAACGCTCACGCTGCCCGCGGCCGTGGGCGTGGCGGCTGGTTCGGAAGTTCCGCATTTGGCGGGTGAGGCAGTGTAGGGGCAGGGCCTGTCCCTGCCCGTTGGTCGCACCGGGCGGGCGGTTTCGTTCAATGACCGGGCGGGGGTAAGCCCTACCCCTACGGCCAATTTCCGTACTTTCGGCGGTGTTTTGGCGGTTGCCAATACCTGAGAACCTTATGGCCGATTTAGCTATTCGCGTGCTGGTGGTGGAAGACGAGCCGATTTATGCCGACCAGCTCGAAGCATACCTGCAGGACCTGGGCTGCGAGTTCATCGGCCCGGCCACGGACGCGCGCACGGCGCTCTCGCTATTCCGCACCGAAGCCGTTGACCTGGTGCTGCTCGACGTACATCTGCGCGGCCCGATTGATGGCATTGAGCTGGCGGGGCAGCTGCAGGCCCTGCGGCCCGTACCGCTGATTTTCCTGACCTCGCGGGCCGACGACGCGGCTTTTGACCGCGCCCGGCCGCTGGGCCCGGCCGCCTACCTCATCAAGCCCGTGGCGTTCGATGCCCTGAAACGGGCCCTGGCCCTGGCCATCGACAGCTCCACGGCGCCGGCGGCCAGTGCGCCGGCGGCCGCAGTCCCTCAGCCATTAGCGAAGCATCCGGAAACGCTGTTTATCAAGGAGAACGGGATGCTGGAGAAAATCCGCATCAGCGAGATTCAGCGCATTGAGGCCGACAATAAGGTGTGCCGGCTGGTGTTGGCCGGGCGGGTGGTGGTGGTGCGAATGCCGCTGCGCGAGGTGATTCGTCATCTGCCGCCCGACCATTTCGTGCAGATTCAACGCAGCTACTACATCAACCTCGATTACCTGCAACGCTTCGACCCGGTTCGCAACCTAGCCCAGGTCGGCGACCAGGTGCTCCCGGTTAGCCAGACCTACCACCACGAGCTGCTGCGCCGGCTGCACAAGCTGGATTAGCGCCGGGCCGGCATCGCCCACGGCCGCAGCAAAACGGTTTTCGTGCGGTTCCTCACCCTGCGGGGTTTCAGTGGCCGTGTTATGGTAGCGCACGGGCGGCTACCGGCTGGCACACCCGGTGAATAAAGGCCAGCTTCTGCGCCACCTCGGGCCGGATGATGAAGGGGTAGGAATCGGGCTGGCCCATGCTGCGGTTCAGGCTGTTCATGGCAAATGTCAACGGCAGCCACTGCGCCATGATGCGCTCGAAATCAACCACTTCGTAGGGGTCTTCGGTGATGGCCACGCGCAGCGACTGGCTGTCCTCGGCCCCGATGGGGTTCATGTCCAGCCCGAAGGCGTGGGCGGTTTGCAGCGTGTCGAGGATGTGCAGGTAGTGAGCCCAGGTTTCGGCCCAGTCCTCCCACGGGTGGCTGCCGGCGTAGGCGCTGATGTAGTGCTGCGGCCAGTCGGGGCGCGGGCCGCGGGCGTAGTGCTGCTGCAGGGCCTCGGCGTAGTCCCGGCGCTCATCGCCGAACAGCTGGCGGTAGTCGTCCAACTGCGGGGAGTTGGCAATCAGTCGGTCCCAGTAGTAGTGGCCCACCTCGTGGCGGAAATGTCCGAGCAGGGTGCGGTAGGTTTCGGCCATGGCCTTGCGGGCCATCTCGCGCTCGATGTCGTCGGCTTCGGCGATGTTGATGGTGATGAGGCCGTTGTCGTGGCCGGTCATCACCTTTTCTCCCGCTTCGGGGTTGGGGTCGGCCAGGAAGTTGAAGGCCAGGCCGTGCTCAGGGTCGGTGGCTTTGCTCACCACGGGCAGGCCCAGGCGCAGCAGGCTATACACGAGGCGGCGCTTGGCCGTTTCGAGGCGCTGCCAGCGCAGGCGGTAGTCGGGGTTGCTCAGGTCAGGGATGGTGCGATTAAGGTTGCAGGCTACGCAAAAGGGCGTGGGGCTGCCGGTAGGCACCAGCCAGTTGCAGCAGGCATCGAAGTGGTTCTGGCAGTAGGCGTAGGTGGCCGGCGGAGGCGTGGCGGGCACCCCGTAGAGCTCAAAACGACCGTCTGACCGGGTGACGAGCGTGCGCAGCTCGCGCTGTGCGGTTTCGAAGCCCAGGGGAAATTCGCACCGCTCGCACCGGCTGTTTTCGAAGAAAAGCAGCTGCCCGCAGTGCGTGCACTTGAAAAGCTTCATCTGGATTGGGTCGGGCTTTGGGAATCAGGTTCGAAGGCAGAGAACCGGTGTACGGCCCTTGTCGAAAAGGGCTGCATCTGATGGGTTCCGTCGCTGGCATGACATGGCGGCCGGTCATTCGTTTTCGACTCTATTTTGATATTTTCCTTCTTTTTCGGCTTACCCCCCTATTGTTTTTCGGCATTTGCGTGGGTTATTACGGTCGAATTGCATAGTACCCCCTTAAATTTCGAAGGGGAACCTGTTTTATCTGCGGGCGTCGGCTGGTCGTCGTCCGCACCTCAACTGTTTCGTCGCCCATGCCGGAAAACGCCCTCCTCAACTCTTACCCGGAACTGGCCAATGTGTGGGACGAAATGTTTCGGGCCGAAGGCACCCGCCCCGAGTACCGCCACTTCGTGACGGCCATCGAAAACCTGGCCGGCACCGAAATGACGCGCAAGGCCGAGCTGGCCAAAAAGCTCTTCCTGAGCCAGGGCGTGACCTTCACGGTGTACAGCAGCGGCGAGGGCATCGAGAAGATTTTTCCGTTCGACATCATCCCGCGCATCATCAACCACGCCGAGTGGGTGCGCATCGAGGCCGGCATCAAGCAGCGGCTGAAGGCGCTGAACATCTTCCTGAAGGACATTTACCACCAGCAGTTTATTCTGAAAGACGGCATCATGCCGGCGCCGCTGGTGTACTCGTGCCCGCAGTTTTTGCGCGAGATGGTGAACGTGGACGTGCCGCACGACATCTACACGCACATCGCGGGCGTCGACCTCATTCGCGACCACGACGGCGAGCTGTACGTGCTCGAAGACAACCTGCGCACGCCCTCCGGCGTGTCGTACATGCTCGAAAACCGCAGCATCACCTACCGCATTTTCCCCGACCTGCTGCCCAAAAGCAACGTGCTGCCGGTGAAGGACTACCCCGATTTGCTGTTCCGCAACCTGCTGGCGTTGGGCAGCCGGCAGGCCAGCGAGGCCACGGTGGTGCTGCTCTCGCCGGGCATCTACAACTCGGCCTATTTCGAGCACAGCGCCCTGGCCCGCCTCATGGGCATCCGGCTGGTCGAAAGCCGCGACCTCATCGTGCACAACCACTTTGTGTACATGAAAACCACGCGCGGCCTGGAGCGCGTCGACGTCATCTACCGCCGCGTCGACGACGAGTACATCGACCCGCTGGTGTTCCGGCCCGATAGCGCGCTGGGCGTGTCGGGCCTCTACTGGGCCTACCGCAAAGGCAACGTGGCCATTGTGAATGCCATGGGCAACGGCGTGGCCGACGACAAAGCCGTGTATTGCTACGTGCCCGACATGATTCGCTACTACCTCAACGAGGAGCCGATTCTGAAAAACGTGCCCACCCACCGCCTCGACGACCCCGACAAGCGTCAGCACGTGTTCGACAACATGGAGCGCATGGTGATTAAGAAAACCAACGAGTCGGGCGGCTACGGCATGCTCATCGGCAACGCTGCCACCGAGGAGCAGATGGCCGATTTCCGCACCGCCATCAGCCAGGACCCGCGCAGCTTCATCGCCCAGCCCATCATCAACCTCTCCTCCGCGCCCTGCTACATCGACGGCGTGCTCCAGCCGCGCCGCATCGACCTGCGCCCCTTCGCCCTCTACGGCCCCTCGGGCATCGACATCGTGCCCGGCGGCCTCACCCGCGTGGCCCTGCGCGAAGGCTCGCTGGTGGTGAACTCCTCCCAAGGCGGCGGCAGCAAGGATACCTGGGTGCTGGGACCGGGAAATTAATGAAGAATGAAGAATGAGGAATGAAGAATTCCCATTCGACAATTCTTCATTCCTCATTCTTCATTCTTCATTAAGTACATGCTTAGTCGCGTTGCCGATACAATTTACTGGCTGGCCCGCTACCTGGAGCGCAGCCAGGCCATGCTCCAGGTGCTGCGCATCAACTACATCGCCTCGCAGGACGAGCAGGCGTTTGAGGGCTGGAAGCCGCTGCTGTACACCTACGGCGACCTCACCGAGGAAGAAACCACCGCCACCGCCGCCGATACGGCCCAGGTGCTGCACCACCTGATTTTTGACCGCGAAAATGCCGTTTCGGTGTACAACAACATTGTGCAGAGCCGCGAAAACGCCCGCGCCGTGCAGGACCACATCACCAAGGAAGTGTGGCTGGGCCTGAACGACTACTACCACGCCATCCGGCAGGACGAGGTGGCCCGGCAGGTGCAGGTCGAAGACCCGGTTTCGGGCATTGATTTTCTGCTGAAACACGGCCTGCTCATTGCCGGCACCGTGCAGCACACCATGCCCCGCGACGAAGGCTACGTGTTCCTCAGCATGGGCAAGTACCTGGAGCGCGCCCTGCAAACGGCCGACATCATGCGCCTGAAGCGCGAGGCGTTTTCCCCGGCCACCGAGGCGCACCAGTCGGCGGCCGGCCTGCGCTACCTGCTGTACGCGCTGTTTGGCTACGAGCTGTGTACCAAGACGTACAAGGGCGTCATCACACCGGAAAACGTGCTCGAAATGCTGGTGTACGACGAGGACTTCCCGCACTCGCTGGCCTACAGCCTGGGCCAGCTGCAGCGCTACTGCGAGCGCCTGCGCGACCGCAGCCTGCCCGAGAGCTACGACCACCTGCATTTCCTCATCGGCAAGGCCCGGAACACCGCCACCTACAGCACCCTCAAAGCCGACGATGCCCCGGCGCTGGCACGGTTTCTACAACAAACGCGAGGCGAGCTGTTCGACATTGCGGCGGCGCTCAACACGTATTATTTCGGCAATAGCTGAGTTTTTTAGTGGTTAATGATTAATGGTTAGCGGTTAATGAGTGCCGCCATTTCTCCTGCACTACCAGGCAAAATCAATTAACCGTTGACCACTAACCGTTAATCATTAGAAAAATGCCTTCCTATAAAATCAAGCACCTCACGCGCTACGCCTACGCGGCCCCGGTCATCGACTGCGCCAACCAGCTCATGATTTACCCGCTGGAAGACGACCGGCTGGAAGTCAAAAGCCAGGTGGTGAATATTTCGGCCAACCCCGAAATCGCGTTTTTTACCGATTATTTCGGCAATCAGGTGGGCGTGTTCACGGTCATCAAGCCGCATTCGGAGCTGGTAATTGAATCGAACCTGGACGTGGTGACCACGCCCATTCAGTTTCCGATGGACGAAGAGCCCGCCGAGCAGCAGTGGCAGCACCTGGCCGATATCCGCTCCGACGTGGCCTTTATGGATTTTCTGGACCCGCACACCTCGCCGCTGCACGAAGAAATCCGGACCGCGCTGCAAGACGTGGTGAACGGCCGCGACAAGCCCTTGAAAAACGCGCTGGTCCTCTCCGAATACGTGAATGCCAACCTGGCCTACGAGCAGGGCGTGACCAGCGTGGAAACGCCCACCGAGGAAATCTGGAAGCTGAAAGCCGGCGTTTGCCAGGATTTTGCGCACCTGCTGCTGTTCATGCTGCGCCTGTATGGCATTCCGGCGCGCTACGTGAGCGGCTACGTGTGCCCCAAGGAGGAAGGAGTGCGCGGGGCCGGCGCCACCCACGCCTGGGTGGAGGCCTACATCCCGTTCTACGGCTGGCTGGGCCTCGACCCCACCAACAACACCATCGTGAGCGACGGGCACGTTCGCATGGCCATCGGCCGCAATTTCACCGACTGCACGCCCATCAAAGGCACCTACAAAGGCACCGGCGCCCACACCCTTACCGTGATGGTAAACATCGAAAACGGCAAGCCGAAGAAAGCCGAATCCGGCTATGAGGCACCGGTTTACGTGCGCGAGGCACAGGAACCGGTAGCCCCGGTAAACTCCTACCGTAAGTACGTAACCTGGGCTCAGCAGCAACAGCAACAGCAGTGACCTGACACGGGGGACCTCACCCCCGGCCCCTCTCCCGCGGAGAGGGGAGCCTGACGACTTTGCAGACGGTGGCGCCACCGTGGCTCCCCTCTCCGCAGGAGAGGGGCCGGGGGTGAGGTTCCGTCGCTCCCGCCGTAAGTTTGGGCTTTCCGAAATTATGCCCATGACTTTCTCCTACGCCCAGCTTTTCACCTTCACCGAAGCCGTTTTCCGCAGCATCGGCTGCCCTGAGGCCGATGCCACCCTCGCCACCGAAACCCTGCTTTCCGCCGATTTGCGCGGGGTGGACTCACACGGCGTGGCCCGCCTGGTGGGCTACGTGCGGCTGTGGGAGGCCGGCCGCATCAACGCCACGCCCCGCGTGGGCATCACCTATGAAACGCCCAGCACCGCCGTGGTGGACGGCGACGGCGGCCTTGGCCTCGTGGTGGGCCCCAGGGCCATGCGCGTGGCCATCGAAAAGGCGCAGCAGGTGGGCACCGGCTGGGTATCGGTGAAGAACTCCAACCACTTCGGCATTGCCGGCTACCACGCCATGCTGCCGCTAGCGCACGACATGATTGGCGTGGCCATGACCAACGCCTCGCCGCTGGTGGCCCCCACCTACTCGCTGGATAGACTGCTCGGCACCAACCCCATTGCCGTGGCCGTGCCCGCCGGCGAGCAGCCCGATTTCGTGCTCGATATGGCCACCACCACCGCCGCCAACGGCAAGCTCGAAATTGCCCAGCGCAAGGGCACGCCCCTGCCCGAAGGCTGGGCCCAGACCGCCGACGGCCAACCCAGCACCGATGCCAACGCGGTGAGAAACGGCGGCGCGCTGCTGCCGCTGGGCGGAGCCACCGGCTCGCACAAGGGCTACGGCCTGGGCGCGGTGGTTGATATTTTCTCGGCCGTGCTTTCTGGGGCGAATTATGGGCCGTGGGTGCCGCCATTCGTGGCCTTCCTGCAACCCTCGGCCAACCCGGTGGGCCAGGGCCTCGGCCACTTTTTCGGGGCCATGCGCGTGGATGCGTTCCGGCCGGCCGACGAGTTCAAAGCCCACATGGACAACTGGATTTCGACTTTCCGCAACGCCCAGGCCGTGGAGGGCAAAAAAGTCCTCATCCCCGGCGACCCGGAGCGCGAGATAGCCGCTCACCGCCTGCTGGAAGGCATTCCGCTGCTGGAGGCGGTGGTGCAGGACCTGGAAGGCGTGGGCGCGAAATTTGGGGTAAAGCTGTAGCTAAGCTAGTTCAGGTTTGCCAGGGCCGTCTGCAGCTCCAGGATATTGACTGGTCGATATTCCAGAGCCGGTGGGGTAGGCCGGGCCACGAGCGTGGTGGGCTGTATGGCCAGATACGCCTGCCCCTGCTGCCAGCGCACGGCCACAATCGTGGCTTCTATGCCAGTGGGGACCTTGCCAAAAACCATTCGTGCCGTGCCGGTCACGGGGACGCCATTCATTATCGTCCGGCTGTCACGGAATACCAGCATCGCATGGTTGCAGAAGGCCCCCGCATTCAACTCGTACGTGAACAGCGGCTGCGGGTACCTCAAGAACCGGTCGCAGTTTATCCAGCCCAGCCCGGAGCTGCTCAGCTCATAAAACAAGTCGGCTTCGGTGGGCATGGCGGCATTGGTGAGCGGCAGCTGCCCTCCGTGCCGGAGGATGCTGTCGTTCTGGGCCTTTGCCGCATTGACCCGCGCCTGGTACGAAGCCTGCCTTTCGAGGCCCGCGCGCAGGTCCTGCTTCGCACGGGTGGCGGGCACGTCCCAGGACGGCGGCGTGACCAGTATTTTTCCGGATAGCGTCATCATCGTTCTCACCACGCCCACGGCCGGCTCCTTGCGTTTGAGCTGCTGGTACTGCAGCCCGTAATTGGTTCTGGAGGAGCGCGCCAGCTGGGCAGGCCGCCAGCCCTGCCACGTCTGCATCTGGGCCAGAATGGGGGCCGCCAGCTCTGCATCGTAGCCGGTGCGCAGCTTCACGTTGGTAGTGGCCCCGGTGGTATCGACGGTGAATTCGACTTCGGCTAAGCGACGGATTTTTTCCAGCTTACCCGCTTGCTCGTGGCCAGCAAAATAATTGTAGGCGCTCACGGCGGCCCGCTCCTGTGCCGACAGCCTTCGCGCCCGGCGCAGCCTGGAAACGGCGGTGGCTGAATAGGTCGAAGCCTTGAGCAGCTCCCGGACCTGCCGGTGCTCGCTGGTCAGATACTCCGGCCATTCGTCTCGCAACGTCTTATGATGCACGCGCTTCTTGTGCCGCCCGCGCCGCAGGTCGAAGGTATTCAGGTCGAAGCTGAATGTGCGGGTGGCCGAGCTATCGAGGTGCCAGTCGATATGGGCATCCGTTGCATCGCCCTGAAACAGCTGCATCCCGGGCTTCATCTGCCTGGTGGGCATTCGCAACGTCACCTGCGCCCCAGGGCGCAGCGTCACCGGCTGGCCGGTTTCGCTGGCAGCCGTCAGGTTCAGCATGCCGCCGGTTTCGAGCAGCTCACTGCCGGCCGTGGTGCCCAGCCCGGCCAGGATGATATCGGGGGTCGAATAAAACTCCCGCAGCTGCACATGCACCGGCCCACTCGCCAGCGGCACATTCCAGGCATCGGCGGGCACAAACAGTTGGGTTCCCTGCCGGCCAACCAGGAGCGTGTCGCGCCCGGGCCGCACCACAAATTCCTGCGTAGCGGGCAGCCCCGAGGCAAGGAAAGCATTCAGCCCATCGGGCGGAGCAGCAGCTTCGGCAGCGGCGGCGTCAACATCCGGCGCCGCCGCATCGGCCAGCGTAGTGGGTGGCGTCATTGCCGGCTTCACCGTGCGGGCGTTCCGCTTGGGTCGATAAATGGCTGGCGTACTCGTACTACCGCTTGCGGCGCGTTGCCTGCTGCCCGGCCCGGGAAGTGCCGGACGTGGCTGGAGTGCTGTTCCAGTCCCGGCGTTTTCCGGGCCGGATGCCGTGCCAAACCCCGTTGAGGCCGGCGGGTCAGGCAGCGAGTCGGCCACCGCGGGCGGAGGGGCCAGCGGGCGGTTATCGGCGTTGGTTTCGGCCGAATGGTCGGTCGAGCACGCGGCCAGCTGCAGCATAAGCAGGCCCGAAAAAACCCAGATGTAGCGGTGTTTCATAACGCAGCAACGCGGCCGAACTGCCCTTTATTGAGCAGCCCGGCCGCGCCGTGCTAATTTATTCTAAATCCGTGAGCTACGAGTGCTGGCTGACGTTTACCGCCGGCACCAGCGCGGCAATGGCCACGTCCTGGTTCAGGTAGCGCGACGAGTACCCCGCGTCCGACTTGTTCAGGAACAGGCAGGTGCCGCCATTCACCGCATCAATAATCTGCGAATACTGGTCCATCGGCAATGCCGGGCAGCCGAGGCTGCGGCCCAGGCGGCCGTTTTGCCTGATGAAATCCTCGCTCACGTAGTCGGCGCCGTGCATCACCACCGAGCGCGCTTCCGCGTTGGTATTGAAGCCTTCGTCCAGGCCCTGCAGCTTAAGCGAGTGGCCGTGCTTGCCCTCGTACTCGCTGCCCGTGGCATAGAAACCGAGGCTGCTCATGTTGCTCTGGTCGGTGTTGGAGAAGTTGGTGGCTTCGTTCTCGCCCGAGTTGTGGCCGTGGGCCACGAGGGTGTGGAACAGGATTTCATTCTTGGCCAAATCGAGCACCCAGAGGCGTTTATCGGTACTGGGCAGGTCAAAATCTACCACCGTCAGCAACTGCTTGTCTTCGGCCAGCTTGCCGGCCTGGCGCAGGTTGAGGTAGCCGGTCATGGCTTTGGCGAAGGTTTCGAAGCGCAGGCCTTCCTGCTCCGCGCCGAGGGCAGCGTAGGTGCTGCGCAGGGTTTGGTCGAACCGGGCCTGGGGCGAAAAGTCGAGCTTGGGCATCCGCACCTCATTGTGCGTGCCGCCAGCCATCGACCTGGTGACCGTGCCGGCCATGGGCGTGGCCAGAAACAAAGAAGCCAAGAAGGGCAACACCCGGCGGGCCAACCGCTGGCGACGCAGGGACTTTCGTTTGCGCTGAACTATGCTGGTCTGGTGCATGATTTCGAAGGATTTATTAGCGAGGGCTAAAAAACCAGCTGCTTCACAGCCGCTGGTTCAGAACCTTATACGAGAACTCCGCCTCAGAGGGCAACAGAATAAACAGGTATCGACGCTAAATAATTCCAGACCGCTATGCTCGGCCCCGCTCCTACCGCCAGCCGCGCTGCACGAAGCGCCGCCCGGCGGCCGGCCCATCGAACCAGCGCGACTTAACGCCGGGCCCGCTCAGCAACATCATGCTGCCCACCCGCATGGTGGCAATGATGTCCTTGAACTGCTCGGGTGGCAGCGCCGGACAGCCCCGGCTGTAGCCCAGGTGGCCGTGTTGCTGAATGTATTTCGGGCTGGCATAATCGGCGGCGTGCAGCACCACGTAGCGGTCAAACGCATTCGCATTCTGGCCTTTATCCAAACCTTCAATGCGGCGCGAGTAGCCGTGAATGCCGTCGTAGGTGCCGGCCGTGCGGTAGAATCCCAGCGAGGTGCAGGCCGACTTTTCCTCGTTGGAAAACCGGGTGGCGCGCAGGTGGCCCGAGCCCTCGCCGTGGGCTACGTAGCTGCGGTGCAGCACTTTCGCTTCCTTCAGGTCGATGACCCAGAGGCGCTCGGTGGTGTTGGGCAGGTCCATGTCGGCCACGGCCAGCAGGCCGGCCCGCTCGATGCGGCCCGTGGGGTGCAGCGTGAGGTAGCCCACGCAGGCCTGCTCCAGCACTGCGGGGCGCAGTTCGGCAGCGGCGGGGCCGAGGGCGGCGTGCAGCTGCCGAACGGCCTGGCGCAGGGTATCGGGCACGCCGGGCACATCGGCCACGGGCGTGAGGCGCAGGGAATCGGGAATGGGCGTGGCGGCGGCCCGCTTTTCGGCAGGCGTGTCCGGCGCAGCTGCGTTGGCGGCAGTTTCGAGAAAAGCCGCTTTGGGAGCGGCCGGCTCGCTGGCCCGAAGCTGGCAGCCAGCCAGCAGCGAAGCAGCCGCGACGAGGTTCAGCGCCTGTTGCTTTTTCACGGCCCACTTGGGCCACCCGCCCGGTACTGTCAGCTTAACCATGCCCTGAAAGTACGACAGCGGCCGAATTTGCCTTGATTTTTAGCCTGCGTGGCAAAACACACCTGCACGGGCTACGCCGGCCAGCGTGGCGGTCATTTCCGCAAACAGCTGACAGATGAGCAACCCGTAACAATAAATATTCGCAAAGCACAATTATCTAAATAGTGCAATCGAATGCACAAATAAGATTATGGCTTATTCAGGCTTTGTGAAGGCTGCATGCTACTTTGGTGGCCCAAATCATCAGAAAATTTGCTTTTGCAGGCAATTGCTCTTGTGTATCTGGACTACACACTTTCTTCACAAAACCCAATTCCCACACATGATGCACTTTTCTCCTCATTTTCCGTTCCGCAAACGATTCCGGTTTACGCTGGCGCTGGCCATGGCGCTGCTGGGAGCCGGCAATCAGTCGGCCCAGGCCCAAAAAGTGGTCATGCAGGGCTTCTGGTGGGATTTCTGGAACAACAACTACCCCAACGGCTGGGCTAACTACCTCGCCGACCTGGCCCCGCGCCTCAAGACCATGGGCGTGGACGCCATCTGGATTCCGCCGACCATCAAAAACGCCAACCAGGGCAACGGCTACTCCCCCTTCGACAACTACGACCTGGGCGATAAGTGGCAAAAAGGCTTCGTGGCCACCCGCATGGGCACCAAGGACGAGCTGCTGCGCGCCGTGGCCGTGCTGCACGCCAACGGCATCGAAGTCATTCAGGACGTGGTGCTGAACCACAACGACGGGGCCGGCTCCTCGACCGGCGCGGGCGGGCAGGACCCCAACGCCTGGGAAGACTACACGACCAGCAAATACAAGAACTTCCGCTACGTGAGCTACGGCAAGCCCGTGACCGACGAAAGCGCCGCCGACTACCTCTCGCGCAGCGGCCGCTTTTCGAAAAACTGGCAGAACTTCAACCCCAACCCCGGCAACAACTCGACGTCCGGTGACTGGAACGCGCCTTATTTCGGGCCCGACATCAGCTACTACACCGGCTCCTACGGCCAAAGCTCCAACGCCACCTACAACCCCACGCAGGCCAGCGACTACATGCGTACCGGCAACCGCAACTGGCTGATTTGGTACAAGAAACAGGTTGGCTTCGATGGTGTGCGCCTCGATGCGGTGAAGCACTTTCCGGACTTCGCGGCCGAAGATTTCCTGTATAACCTGCAGAGCAACGCCGGCTGGGCCAGCGGCGGGGCCACCATGTACGCCGTGGGCGAATGGGTGGGCTCGTCGGGCCAGATGGACGGCTGGGTGAGCAACGTGAACAACCGCTCGGGCACGTTCGACTTTAACCTGCGCAATGGCCTGTATAATATTGTGAGCCAGGGCGGCAGCTTCGACATCGGCACGCTGCCCGGCTACCAGCAGAATGCGCGGGTGTTCAACATCAACGGCACCTACGTGCACCGCACGGTGCCCTTCGTGAACAACCACGACACGATGCGGCCCCAGACCGACGCCAACGGCAACTACACCGGCTGGAACACCGGCTCGGAGCTGGCCCCGCACATCGACCCGTTCGACCCGCGCCTCTCGGCCGTGTATGCGGCGGCTTTGGCCATGGATGGCTCGCCGATGCTGTTTTTTGAGGACGTGTTCAACGTGGGCAACACCAGCAAGCGCTACGTGCACAGCCCCAAAAGCACCACCGACCTGCCCACCCGCGACGACCTCGTGAACCTGGTGTGGTGCCACCAGAACCTGCATTTCAAGGACGGGGCCTACAAGGTGCGCTGGCAGGCCGCCGACCACCTCGTGATTGAGCGCAGCACGAAGGCCATCATCGGCATCAACGACAACTACAGTACCTGGCAGAACAACACAGTGAGCTGCGATTTCCCGGCCGGCACCGTGCTGAAGGACTATTCCGGCGCCAACGGCACGGCCACCGTCACGGTAAGCGCCTCGCAGACCGTGGCCATCAACACGCCGCCCTGCAACGGCACGGCGGCCGGCGGCCGGCGCGGCTACTCGGTGTGGGCCCCCGTGAATGCCGTGACCGGCTACACCCGCCCGGCCCTGGCCACCACCCAGGAATGGGAGCTGGCCAACGACCTCGGCGACTCCGACAGCCGCAGCCTGATGCAGGGCGGCGCGCTGCCCGCCGGCTCTACGGCCTACCGCACGGCCGGCCGCATCTACGTGGCTGCTAATAAAACCGTGACCTATTCGCTCTTCCCCACCGATGCCACGCGCAGCCTGACGGTGGCCGTGCTCAACAGCGCCGGCACCGTGGTGAGCAGCCAGACCGGTACCGGCAACCTGAGCGGCACCTACACCGTGCCCTCGGAAGGCTGGTACACGCTGAAAGCCAAAAACGCCAGCACTGCCAACCCCGCGCAGGGCGCGTTTGTGAAGGTGACCTACACCGCCCCCACCGTGGTAACCGGCGCCATGACCGGCCGCCGCACCGCCCTGGCCGCAATGGATGAGGCACCGGCCGCCGAAATCTCGGTGTACCCCAACCCCACCGCTGCCGACCGCATCGACGTCGTCATTCAGGCCAACCGCGAGCAGGCCGCTACCGTGCAGCTGCACGACCTGATGGGCCGCCTGGTGCACACCGAAACCGTGCGCCTCTACAACGGCTCGAACGAGCTGCGCCTGGGCGTGAAGAAGGCCCTGGCGGCTGGCATCTACCAGCTGAGTGTGCCGGAGTTCCATGTCAGCCAGAAGGTGGCGGTGCAGTAAACACCTCCGCCCGTAACAAAAAAAGCCTCTCTGGAAAACCAGAGAGGCTTTTTTTGTGATAAATCACTGCAAGTAGCTCAAAAGAAAATACTGGCGTTCAGCTTGGCATAAAACGGTGTGCCGGGTGTGAAATGCAGCTCATCCACACCCTCTGGGCTTTCGCGCACGGGGCTGAGCAGGCGGGTTTGGGTGGCAAACTGGGCCTGATTCCACTGCACGTTGAGCAGGTTTTCGGCAGTGGCCCCGATTTGGAAGCGGGAGGTGGTGTAGCTGAGCACGGCATCGAAGAGGAAGTAGCCGCGGGCCGTGATGCTGCCGTCGTCGTTGGCCGGGCGCGAGTCGATGTGGCGGTAGCGGAGGCTGCCGCTCAGGCCCTTCGGCGCTTTGTAGGTGAGGCCGCCGATGCTGGTGAACGTGGGCGCGAGCGGAATGTAGTTGGCCTCGGCGGGCGCGTCAAGCTGGCGGCCGTGGTTGTAGTTGAAGTCACCATCGAGAAACAGGCGGCGGCTGAGCTGGTAGCGCAGCGCCAAATCGACGCCGTAGCGCTCGGTGGGGCCGGTGCTTTCGGTCACGCCCTCGTCGCCCACGTACACCAGCTCGTCCTGCAGGTGCAGGCTCCAGAGGGCGGCATTCACCACCAGGCTGGGCAGGGGCTTAAAGGTGCTGCCCACCTCCGAGCCGATGGCACGGGGCAGCACGTTGGCGTTGGCATCACGAATCACGCCCCGCGCATCGTTGGAATGAAAGCCGAAGCCGGAGCGCACAAACAGCTGCACGGCGGGCGTGAGCTGGTAGTAGAGGTTGAGCTTGGGCGACACGCGGGCGTGGCTCACGCGGCCCCGCAGCGGCTCCAGCGCGCCGCCGTTGTCATCGTTGGCCAGCTGGCCCCGGAAGTCGAAAGTGAAGAAATCGGCCCGCACGGCGGCGTTCACCGTGAGGCGGTCGGTGAGGTTCAGGGTCTCGTCGAGGTAGGCGTTGATGTTGCGCTCATACAAGCGGCCCTCGGTGGTGGTGCCCAGGATGCGGCGCTGCACGGCCGTGTACAGGCCCAGGTTGGAGAAGTCGTTGCGGGTGCCCACGCCGATGGTGGAGTGCAGCTGGTGGGCGCCAAGCTGGTCGTCGCGGTCGTAGGTGGCGGTGTAGCCGAAGAGGTGCCGGTCGTCGGTCTGCTCAATTTCGTCGCCGTTGATGGAGTCGCGCAGGAAGAAGGTGAAGTTCGAAAACAGGCTGAAATCGTACTTCGAGTAGTAGGCTTGCTGGCGCAGCACGGCATCGTGCGGCAGCGCGGTGGTGAGGACGATGCTGGCGTTGGTGCGACTGGTATTGCCGCCCTCGCTGGGGTCGATGCTGCCGTAGCGCGAGATGCTGCCAGCTTCCACGGCGCGCTCAGGAATCTGCCCGCTGGCATCCCAGCGCGAAGCGAAGTGCGAGCCCAGCAGCGTGAGCGAGGTGCGCTCGCAGAGCTGGCCGGTGTATTTGGCCAGGCCATTGAAGCGCCTGAAATGCTGCGGCGCGTCGAAATACGAGTTGGTGAAGTTGTATTCGGCGGCCACGTAGGCGCTTTCGGGGCGCTTGCTGAGCAGGTGGTGGTTTTCCAGCAGGTCCAGCATGACCAGGGCGCGGCGAGTATCGAACTGGCCCAGCTCCAGCTTCACCTGGCTGTGCTCCAGGTGGTTTTTGGTGGTGAACTCGCCCGCGCCGGCCGTGGCAAAATCGCCGAACCTGGCCGTGTAGGGCCCTTTGTACACCTTCAGCTGGTCTACCGTCTCGGGTATCACGAAGTGAAAATCGGCGTAGCCCTGGCCGTGGGCGTGGCTCACCATGTTCACGGGCAGCCCGTCGATGCTCACCGCGAAATCCGTTCCGTGGTCGCAGTCGAAGCCGCGCAGGAAAATCTGCTCGGCCTTGCCGCCGCCCGCGTGCTGGGCAATAAACAGGCCCGGCACCAGCCGCAGCAGGTCCTGGGCCGAGTTGAGGGGCCGCAGCACCTGGTCGATGTGCGAGATGGCGGCCAGGCTCTGGTTGGGGTCGCGGGGCTGGCTCACGGTTACTTCCGCGAGGTTCAGGGTGGTGGCGGCAGTGGTCAGCTTCAGGCGGCGGGTTTCGCCGGCGGCCAGGGTCACGGGCACGGTTTGGGCGCGGTAGCCGAGGGCGCCTACCCGCAGCTGGTACGTGCCGGGCGCAATGCCGCCGAGGTGGAACTGGCCCAGCGCGTCGGTGGCGGTGCCGCCGGGCTGGCCTTGCAGGCCCACGCTCACGCCCGCCACCGGCTGGCCCGAAAGCGAGTCGGCCACGGTGCCGCGCAGCGTGGCGGTGCCCTGCGCCGACGCTGTGGACGTCAGCAGGCACATACCAATCAGCCTGGCCAATACAATCGTAAAGAGTTGTTTCATCTGATGGAAAGCAAAAAGGGGAAGCTCCGCCGCAGCGCAGCTTCCCGTTCCGATTAGAAGTTGGCTTTGCTCATGCACGCGGCCCGGCACTCGGCGCGGTGGCGGGACCGGTACTGGCCCATGTGGCCGCGGGGCTGCTGCCGGCTGGCATGAGCAGCCATTTGCGGCATGGTGCGGCGGCCGACGATGCCCGGCAGCTTGATGACAACCTGGCCCGCAGCCGGCAGCTGCACGCGGGAGCTAACGCCCGCAGCAGCCGCCACGGGTTGGAGGGAATTGACCCGGAAATTCATAATGCGTCGGAGAATGGACGCGCCAGGGGCCAGTGGCTCCGCCGGCGGCAGTCCGTAGTTGGATAAGACGAGAAACGGCCTCGCTACCAGCTGGCAGCGGTGCCCGGTGGCCCTGGCTGGCTTCGAACCGAATGCCAGCCACGCCCGAACTCAGCTTATCCCCGACGGGGTGGCAGCTCAATCTCGCCCCGATACCCGACGGGCACGGCCGCTTCGCGGGCCGCCAGCCGGGCTTCGGCAAAGGCAAAAACCGGCCGCGCAAACGCCACCTGCATTTCCGGCAGGCAGTGCGTATCCAGGCCTTTGAAGGAGGTGAGCAACTGCTGCAGGGGCAGGCGCTCGCCGGTTTTCTTCACCGTGTACTGCACGCCGTTGCAGTCGTCGAAGCAGGCCAGGCGCATGGTGTGCTTCAGCTGGCAGTCCTGGCTGTGCACGTAGGCGAAGGGCCGGTCGATGGGCCGCGCCGGGCGCTCCACGAGGCCGGCTCCCACTACCAGCAGGTAGTTGGCAAGCAGCAGCAGCACGAGTAGCGAACGCAGCATAAGCAATGGAGAATACAGCGGCACGGCCGCCGACAAAACACCTACGAGAAATCAGGCAAAAAAGACTCGCTCCACCGTCCAATAAGCCGCCACCAGCCCGATGACCACCGACACCGGCACCACCACGCGCTGCTTGTACCAGCTTTTGTCGGCCGCCCAGCGCCCCACCAGCGCCCAGCAGAGCAGTATCACCGACACCTGGCCCAGTTCCACGCCCACGTTGAAAGAGATGAGCGAGCCGAAATAATCCTTCTGCGGCAGCCCCAGGCCGGTGAGCGCCGAGGCGAACCCCATGCCGTGCACCAGCCCGAAGCCGAACACGATGAGCAGGCGCCACGGGTTCAGCCGGTCGGTGATGATGTTTTCGATGGCCACAAACAGGATGGACAGCGCAATAATCGGCTCGATGATGGCCG
Source organism: Hymenobacter daeguensis (assembly GCF_054780555.1). Lineage (NCBI taxonomy): Bacteria > Pseudomonadati > Bacteroidota > Cytophagia > Cytophagales > Hymenobacteraceae > Hymenobacter > Hymenobacter daeguensis. The sequence continues at coordinate 68,793 of NZ_BAAGWC010000010.1, read as the reverse complement.
AGGGCGGCGAAATCAGCCCATACATGGCCAGGCCCAGCGTGATGGAGTGCGCCACGGTGAAGGCCGTGGCCTGCATCAGCACCGGCTTGAGGCGCGGCTCCAGAATGTAGAGGCTGATGATGAACAGGATGTGGTCGAACCCCAGCGGAATGATGTGCGTGAAGCCCAGCTGCAGGTAAGTCCAGAAAATCTCCGTGCGCGAGAGCTTGCTCAGGTCCGTGTTGAGGACGTGCGCGGCGGCTGGCTGGGCCAGCAGCAGCAGCAGCAGCAGCAGTGGCAGGAGCATTAGGGCGCGGCGCGGTAGACGCATGTATTGCAACAGTCCGGTGGGCTTCATGCAGTAGGGTGCGGGGCTCGCCCCCGCCCGTCGTTGAACGGAATCATTGAATCGGAACAAGCGTCCGGGCGGGGACAAGCCCCGCCCCTACCGTGCTGCTAACAGCTTCTTGCCTTCCGCTTCCACCTCGGGGTTGAGGTAGGGGGCCGTTTTCAGCGACTGCTCAATTAGGGCCTGGCCCTCGTTGGTCTTGCCCAGCTTGCTCAGGATGAGGCCGGCGCGGCACAGCAGCACCGGGTTTTTCGAGCCGGTGCGGCGGGCCACCTGCATGTACTTCTGCGCCTCGGCATACTGGCCGCGCTTGTAGAGCACCCAGGCCATGGTTTCGTTCACGTCGATGTTGTCGGGCCGGCGCTCGTACTCAATTTTGGCGTGCTCCAGGGCCTTGTCCAGCTCGTTGGTTTTGAGGTAGGCGTAGGCCAACTCGCGGTCGGCATAGTGGCCCATCTGCTCGTTGTCGTCGGCTTCCTTGGCGGCGCTGGCCAGCATGTCGATGGATTCCTCGGCCATTTTTTTCGCCTCATCGGGCTGGCCGTTGAGGCGGTATAGGTCGGTCAGCTCGTCCGAAAAGGCGTAATCCTTCACCGTGAAGCGGGCCTGCTGGTAGAGCTTGATGGCCTTCGCGTAGTCTTTACGGGCTGCCGCCATGCGGCCCAGGCCGGCCAGGGCGTAGGCGTAGCCAGGGCGGGCCAGCAGCGCCATCATGTAGTAGGCGTGGGCGTGGGCGGTGTCACCGCTCACTTCGTAGAGGTGGCCAAGGGCTACGCGGGTCCACTCGGTTTGCTCCAGGCCGATGTAGCCGGCTTTGGCGGCCATGTCCATGGCCTGAATGGCGCCGGGCACGTCGCCGTAAATCTCGCGCAGGTAGCTGGCGCGGGCATACGCGGCCAGGTCGGGCCGGATGGCGTTCATCTTATCGGCCATCTTCACGGCCTCGTCGTAGTGGCCCATTTCCACGTTGGCGTCGGTCAGCAGGCCGTACACGAAGCCGCTGTTGGGGTTGAGTTGACGGGCCTGCTCGGCAATGCCCAGGCCCTGGGCAAAGTGGTGCTGCGTGAGGCAGAGCGAGGCTTTGCAGCACATGGCCTCAAAGTTTTCGGGCTCCTTCTGGAGCACTTCTTCCAGCAGTTCCATGGCCGCGCCGTCGTAATACGGGTGGTCGCCGGTCACGCGGGCTTCCTGCATGTAGGCCTGGGCCAGCAACAGGCGGCTTTTCTGGTCGCTGGGGTCGGCGCGCAGCTTGGCCAGCAGGCCTTCGATGGCGGCCTTGGTGTTCAGCCATTCGCCACCGGCGGCAAGGTCGCCGCGCCGGGCTTTAAGCTCCGGCAGGCGGTGCTCGGGCTTTTTAAAGAAGAAAATGGCGGCGGCCAGCAGGCCAAACACCACCAACAAGCTCGGGTATAGATACTTTTTCAAGACAGAAAGTGGAAAGAGTCAGGCAAATATTCTCAAAAACGCGGTAATAAAAGAGCCGCCGTCAGTCCTGTTCCGGACCCACGACGGCTCTTTTTACTTAGCAGCTAGCGCTGGGGTTACTGGCGCTCGATGCGAACCGACTGCACGACCGTGTTGCCGTTGTAGAGGGTGGCAATGTACTGACCGGGAGCCACATCGCGGCCCGGCGTCCAGGCAATTTCGTTGGCACCGGCGGCGAAGGATTTATCCTTGGCTACGGTGGCTACCTTGCGGCCCGTCACGTCGCTGATAACAATGCTCATCGTGCCTTTGGCGGGCAGCTCGAAGCGCAGGGTGGTGCGGTCGAGGAAGGGGTTGGGGTAAGCCTGAGCAGCAGTCAGGTTGGGCGAGAGGCCGAGGCCGGTGCGCTGCGCCAGGGCTACGCGCTGGGCGGTGGTGCCGCTCCATGGCGTTTGCACGTAGGGGAAGGCCGCCTTGAAAGTAGTGTCGTTGGCCGTTACACCAGCGTTGAAACCAACCGTACCCAACAGCTGGGGCGTTAGCGGGCTGGTTGCGCTGGCCGTGTAGTCGTCGTAGAACAGGCCAATGGCAGCCAGTACGGCACCGCCCACGGCTTGCAACTCGATGCGGGTCACGTCGTCTTCCAGGCGGCGGCCGTTCGGGAAGCCGTCCATGTTCGGAATAAACTGCACAGCGGTGCTGGCGTTGTAGCGGGCATCGGTCAGGCCCAGCACGGCCGCTTGCAGCAAGCCTTCCGAGCTAAAGTCGGCCGAGTTGCGGGCCGTAGGCGGCACGGCCATGTTCAGGCGCAGCATGTCGCCGCCGGGGTTGGCAGCCGTAGCGTTGGCCAGCAGGAAGTTGTTGATGAACGGCTTGCCAGCGGTGAGGGGGTTGCGCGGCGTTTTGCCGGTAGCCAGCTGGTACGGAATGGCATTCGGCACGCCGGTGTGGAAGATGGGCAGAATGTCAACCGAGCGGGGCTTGCCGGCACGCAGCAGGTAAGGGCCGTAGCCAGCCGGCGAAGGCGCCAAGGCCGTGCCCGTCAGGGCAGAGCTGCCAGCCAGGCCGCTCAGGCCAGCGGCCCCGTTGCGGAAGTCGAAGCCAGCGGCGGGCAGGCCGGGGCTGCCGGCCAGCGAAGCCGACTGAATGCGCAGTGCGTTCAGGCCGGGTACGGCAGCACCGTAGTACGTCTGGCCGTTGGCCGCGCCGGTGGCCATGTACAGGCCCAGCTCGGGGTTCGAGAGGTAGTCGTCCGTCACGGCAGCTTCGGCATAGGGCGTGGCCGAGTTCCAGGCATCCTTCGCGCCAATGGGGTTGATAACCTCGTTGGTGAGGGGCATGCCAATGCGCGATACCTGCACGTAGTTACCCGAATAGGTGGGTGCTGCGCCCGTGGCCGACAGCGTTTTCACCGTCTGACGGCTGGCCGAAGCCCACACGCCAATGATGTAGTTCGAATCCAGAATGTTGGTGGTCGAAGACAGGGCCGGAGCCGAAGCCTTTTTCAGCACCGACACCGGCACCTGCAGCACAATGGCGTGCGTATTCTTGCGGGCCAGGCCGTCGCGGGCCGCGCCGGGAGCGCGAATACCGCCCAGGTCGAAGATGCCGCCCAGGTCGGCAAAGAACGGGTCATCGCTCGGGCCGCAGAAGATTTTAGTGCCGTCAGGCAGCGTCTGGATGGCGTTGGTAATGATTGCGGCGTAAGTAGTGTTCAGGCCAGCGGCGCCGGAGATAGAGCGCGGCCCCACATTGGGTGGCGGCACGGTGGCGTTGGTGAGCAGGGTCGTGAAGGCCCCGCCAGCCACGCTTTTCTCGCAGGTGTAGGTGGTTTTCAGGTTCTGCTGGCCCAGCCGGATGTTGAAGAACGTGGTGGGGTCCTGGTTAGTCCGGGTGAAGGTGAAGCGGTACGTAATGTCGTCGCCGGTTGTCGTCTGGTCGTTCTTGATGTGGATTTCGTAGCGAATATTCTCGCCGAACGTGTTGTAGTTCGGGCCGCCCTGGGGCAGCTCCAGCGGAATGTAGTTGGCCACGATGGTCACGCTCGCGCTGGCGTCGTTGTTCGGCGCGTCGGGGCTGCGGAAGGCGTAGAGGTCCGTGTTATCGGCCAGCGGGTCGTCGGCGATGAGTGGGGCTTCGCGGTGGCTCGAAGCCTCCAGGGTGTTGTGCTGGCCACTCCAGGCAAGCATTCCTCCTACCGATGTTGCGAGCAGAGCAGCATGGAAAAGGGGACGAGTAAGTAGGTTTTTCATAAAAATGAAAAAGGTTGGGGTGAAAAAAAGGAAGGAAATGCAGAGCCCGAACACCGGCCGCTCATCGGCCGGATAATTTGGATTCCCAAATAGTTTAAGCGTGTTGTATTGTCCTTACGTGCCCAGCAATCGTTTCGGTTTGAAAGCGCCTGATATTTTATCAACATAATTCCGGCTTTCCCCCCCTGCCCCAGCCGGGCCCTATATCATTTCCAGCCTTGGCGGGTTTAGCTCCTACTTTTGCACCACGCCAGTCGGCATTACCTTATTAATTCTTTGAGCCAACGGCCGCGCCGGGCTCCGCTACTATATGGCTACCGTATCTATCAACCTGGCCACCGGCACTTTTCAGCAGGAGGAAATCATCGTCGGCATCGACCTGGGCACGACCAACAGCCTCGTGGCCTACGTGCACCCCGACTCGCGCCAGCCCCTGGCCATCAACGACCAGGGCCGGGGCAGCATCGTGCCCTCGGTGGTGCACTTTCCGGCCGGTGGGCCAGACCCCGTGGTGGGCACCGAAGCCCGCGAATTCCTCCTCACCGACCCGCAGCGCACCATTTATTCGGTGAAGCGCCTGCTGGGCAAAAGCTACCGCGACCTCGGCCAGCACGCCAGCCAGCTCGGCTACAAGGTGATTGACGACAACTCCGAAGGCCTGGTAAAAATCCGGGTCGATGACCGGTTCTACTCCCCCATCGAGCTGTCGGCCGACATCCTGAAGGAGCTGCGCGCCCGCGCCGAGCACGCCCTCAAAACGCCCGTCAACCGCGCCGTCATCACCGTGCCGGCTTACTTCAACGACTCGCAGCGCCAGGCTACCCGCGACGCCGGCCGCCTCGCCGGCCTCGAAGTGCTGCGCATCGTGAACGAGCCCACGGCTGCCGCCCTGGCCTACGGCATCGGCCTCGACCCCAGCGAAGAGAAAACCGTGGCCGTGTACGACCTCGGCGGCGGCACCTTCGACATCAGCATTCTGCGCATTCAGCAGGGCATTTTTGAAGTGCTGAGTACGAACGGCGACACCTACTTGGGCGGCGACGATTTTGACCGCGCCGTGGTGGACCACTGGACGGCTGCCTTCGGCCTGCCCGACGCTTACCACACCAGCCCGCACCTGCAGCAGCAGCTGCGCCTGGCCGCCGAGATGGCCAAGCGCTACCTCAGCCAGCACGACGATTTCACGACCCAGCTCACCGACGAAGCCGGCCAGAACACCACCGTCACGCTCACCCGCGCGCAGTTCAACGACCTCATTCGCCCGCTGGTGGACCGCACCATTGTCGCCTGCCGCCAGGCCGTGGCCGATGCGAAGTTGGAAGGGTTTGAGGGTTTGAGGGTAGTAGGGTATGAGGGCAAAGGCGAGTCAGGCACTGACACTTCCTACCCTCCTACCCTCCTACCCTCCTACCCTAAACTCGATGCCGTGCTGCTGGTGGGCGGCTCTACCCGCGTGCCGCTGGTGTACGATGCGGTGTCGGAGTTCTTCGGTCAGCCGGCCAACAACTCGCTGAATCCCGACGAAGTGGTAGCGCTGGGAGCGGCCATTCAGGCCGATATCCTGGCCGGCAACCGGCGCGACGTGCTGCTGCTCGACGTGACGCCCCTCACGCTGGGCATCGAAACGCTGGGCGGCCTGCTCGACCCCATCATCCCGCGCAATTCGAAGATTCCGACCAAGGCCGGCCGCCAGTACACCACCAGCGTGGACGGCCAGGTGAACCTCAAAATTGCTGTGTACCAGGGCGAGCGCGACCTCGTGAGCCAGAACCGCAAGCTGGGCGAGTTTGTGCTCACGGGCATTCCGGCCATGCCCGCCGGCCTGCCCAAGGTCGATGTCAACTTTCTGCTCAATGCCGACGGCATTCTGAAAGTGGAAGCCATTGAGCTGCGCTCGAACACGCGCCAGCAGGTCGAAATCAAGCCTCAATACGGCCTCACCGACGAGCAGGTGGAGCAAATGCTGATGGATTCGCTGGTGAATGCCAAGGACGATGTGGCCGCCCGCCTGCTCATCGAAGCCCGCACCGCCGCCGAGCAGCTGCTGTACCAGGTCGAGAACTTCACCCGCAAAAACCGGCAGCACCTCACCGAAACCGAGCTTACGGCTACCGCAGCGCAGGTGCAGCAGGTGCGCGCTGCCCTGGCCGGCACCGAGCGCGACCCCATTCTGAAAGCTATGGACGAGCTGGACGAGCTGACGCGCCCGTACGCCGAGCGGGTGATGAATATTTCCATTCAGCAGGCCATGGCGGGCAAGAAAATCGGGTAAACGCCGCCCAGCCAGCACAACGGGCTACAGGCCGCTTTTTGCTCAGAAGCCCACCCGGACTCTTTCGGGTGGGCTTCTGAGCGTGAGGCAGCTACTCAGCGGCGGCGGATGGTTTTCGGCGGCAGTGCGGTAGGGTGGCCAGCGGGCCCGGCCGTGGGCCGCAGCCCAAAGCCCAGCACGGCCCGCGCCGCCGTGTCCCGAAAAGTGACTTCCAGCAGCACCGATGGCGTTTTCAGGCTGGAGTCGGCGGCGAAGGAAAAGGAATAGAACAGCCGGGAAGCGCCATGCTCACTCAGCCGCATGCCCAGCTTGTAGAGCTCAATGGCTTTGCCGTGCTGCTGGCCACTTTTCCAGAGGGGCCGGGCCTGGGCCTCGAAGCGGCTCAGGCCGATGGTTTGGCGCACCTCGGGGGCCAGCCGGCTATACGCCACCGGGTAGTCGGCGCGCAGCACTGCCCGCAAAAACTGCCCCGCCGCCTGCGCCTGGCCCGGCCGGCGCACAGCCTGGGCGGTAAGCTGGCGGGTACTTCCCCCAGCCATCACCATCACAGCCGCCAAAGCCAGCCCCTGCCACCGACGAACCATTGCTTGCATGGCCTAAAAGTAAGCGGGGGCGGCGAGCCGGACCTTAGGCCCCGCCTGCCGCCCCCGCCCCAGCCCCCTCATGGAACTGGCCGAAGTCGCTCCGCTATTGCGTTATTCAATTACCACGCGGCGCGTCACGCTCATTCCTTTGCCGGTGAGGCGCAGGGTGTACACGCCGGTAGCCAGGCCCTGAGTGGATAGCTCAGCCTGATTGGCGCGGCCGGCACTCAGCGGCATGGCCTGCACCAGCACACGCTGGCCCAGCGCGTTGTACAGCTCCACCGAAGCAGCATTGGTGGTTCCGGCACCGCTGAGCTGCACCCGCAGGGCGTTGCCATTGGCCACCGGGTTGGGCACCACGGCCACGGTGTAGCCGGCCGTCTGGTCGCGGGTGGCCAGGCCCTGCGTTATAGTCACGGCCAGAGCCGCAAGGTTATTGTTTTCGTTGGATTCGTTTACCACGTTGGCCGGGTCGGCCACAAACAGCACGTAGTACGGGCCGGGCGCTACGGTGGCAGGCACCACCACCGTCAGCTGGCGGCTGGCGTCGAGGTTTACGCCGAGGCCCCCGCCGGCGCTGGTTCCCAGCAGACGGTCGCTGGCATCGAGGGTTTGGTTGGTGGAGAGGTAGTAGCCCACGGCCGAGCTGGCGGCCGGGCCGCCGCCCTGGTTGGCAATGGTTGCACTCACCGACAGGTTTCCGCCCGTTGGCACCGTCGAGGGCGACGCGCCAATCTGCGTCAGCAGCAGGTCGGAGAGCGGCGCGGTCACGCAGTTCACCGTTGCATCGAAGCCGGGTGCCGTCGAGCCGCTGGTGGTGGTGAACTGCACAGTCAGGGCGCCGGCAGCGTTGCTGGCCGTCACGGGCAGCGGAATCTGGTAGCCGCTGTAGGTGGCCAGCAGCGGTGCCGTGGTGGTGGTGCCGTCGTAGATACGCACGTAGTCGTAGCCGCTTATCGTCGAGAACGAGTTGAACGTGAGCTGCACCAGCGCCCCGGCCGTAGCCGGCAAGATGGTGAGCGAGCCGCTGGAATAGGCCGCGTAAGAGCCGTAGCCGCCGTTGTCGTAGATGGTAGCCGAGCAGGTGGTAACAGTTGCCGTGCCCGCCGAAGGTACTACCGTCCCCGTGAAGGGCCCCAGCACCGTGAGCGGCATGAAGGTTACGTTGTTGGTTTCGTTGGTTTCGGCCACCGCGTTGGTGGGGTCGGCCACAAACAGCACGTAGTAGTTGCCGGCGGCGGTACCGGTCGGAATCAGCAGGCTGGCGCTTCGGAACGAGGACTGGCTGGCCCCCAGGCTAAAGCCGGTAACGGTGTTGAGGAGCACGTCGCTGGCATCCAGGGTCTGGTTGGTCGAGAGGTAGTAGCCCACCGTGCTACTGGCCGCCGTGGTATTGCCTGCATTCTGAATGTAGCAGCTACCGTTGATGGCGAAGCCCGGCGTGACGCTCGTCGGCGACAGGTAGGGCTGCAACGTCTGCAGGTCAATGCCCGGTGCAATCACCAGCACCGCAGTGCTGGCAACGTTGTTGGTTTCGTTGGTTTCGGCCACGGCATTGGCCGGGTCGGCCACAAACAGCACGTAGTAGCTGCCCGGGGCCGTGCCCGTCGGCACTACCGGGCTGTCGCTCCGATAGGCATACTGATTGGCCGCTATGGCCGTGCCGGGCGTGGTCCGCATCAGCACGTCGCTGGCATCCAGGGTCTGGTTGGTCGAGAGATAATAGCCGATGGTGCTGGTTGTAGCCGTCGAGTTGCCCAGGTTCTGAATGTAGCAGGTGGTGTAGAGCGTGCCGCCGGGCGCAACCGAGGTAGGCGACAGATAAGGCTGCGCAATGGTCAAATCGACCCCGGGCGCTACCAGCAGCAGTGGAGCGCTCACCACGTTGTTGGTTTCGTTGGTTTCGGCCACCGTGTTGGCCGGGTCGGCCACAAACAGCACGTAGTAGCTGCCCGGGGCCGTGCCCGCCGGAATAAGCGGGTTGTCGTAGCGCGAGGCATATTGGTTGGCCGCCAGTATCCCGCCGGGGCTGGTCAGCAGCAGCACGTCGCTGGCATCCAAGGTCTGGTTGGTCGAGAGGTAGTAGCCCAGTGTGCTGCTGGGTGCCGCCGAGTTGCCTAGATTCTGCATGTAGCAGCTGGTCGAAATGGTGTTGCCCGGGGCACTCGTGTAGGGGCTCACGTACGGCTGCGAAGGCGTCAGGTCGATGCCCGGAGCCACCACCTGCAGCACAGCCGAAGCAATGTTATTGGTTTCGCTGGTTTCGGGCACCTGGTTCAGGTAGTCGGCCACAAACAGCACGTAGTAGTTGCCCACGGCCGTTCCGGTGGGCACCGTCAGGTTCACGTAGCGCGACGAGTAGCCCCCGCCGTACAGCGTGCCGGTAGTATTGTTCAGCAGCACGTCGCTGGCATCGAGCACCTGGTTGGTGGAGAGGTAATAGCCCACCGTAGCCGGGTTGGCCAGCGCGTTGCCCTGGTTGTAGAGGTAGCACGAGGCCGACGTGACCCCGCCCGGAGCCAGTGAGGCCGGCGACAGGTAGGGGCTCTGAATTGTGAGGTCAATGGTAGCAGCCAGCACCGTCAGGGCCAGGCTGCGCACGTTGTTGGTTTCGCTGGTTTCGGTCACCGCGTTGGCCGGGTCAGCCACAAACAGCACGTAGTAGTTGCCCGGGGCCGTGCCCAGCGGCACAATCGGATAGACCGAGCGGTAGCTGCCCAGGTTAGCCGAAAGCGAAAACCCGGTAGACGTACTCAGCAGCACGTCGCTGGCATCAAACGTCTGGTTGGTCGAAAGATAAAAGCCCACCGTGCTGCTGCCGGCCAGCATATTGCCCTGATTGAAAATGGTGCAGGTGGCCTGAATGGAATTTCCCGCCACCGTCGAGCTGGGATACAAGTACTCCTGCTGAATCACCAGGTCCACGCCGGGCGGCGCTACCGTGAAGCTCACCGCCGACACGTTGTTATTCTCGTTGGTTTCGCCCACCTGATTCTGGTAATCAGCCACAAACAGAATGTAATACGTGCCCGGAGCAGTGCCCGTGGGTACCGCCGCCGTGCCGTAGCGCGACTGCGTGTAGCCCGGATACAGCGACGTGCCGTACTGCGAGGTCAGCAGCTGGTCGGTCGCATCCAGCGTGGCATCGGTCGAGAAGTAAAAGCCTACGCTGCTGCTGTTGGCAATGGCATTGCCCTGGTTGGCAATGTAGCAGCTCATGTTCAGGGGCATGCCGGGTGCCGTATTCTGCGGCGTCACGGCAGCTTGCTGAATAGTCAGGTCGATACTGGGCAGCGTCACCGTCAGGCTCACCGCCGACACGTTGTTGGCTTCGTTGCTTTCGGGTACCTGGCTCTGGTAGTCGGCCACAAACAGCACGTAGTAGTTGCCGGCCGTGGTGCCGGTCGGCACCGTCAGCGTTGCATAGCGCGACGAATACTGGCTCACCGGCAGCGTGTAACCGATGGAGCTGCTTAGCAGCACGTCGCTGGCATCCAGCGTCTGGTCGGAAGAGAGGTAGTAACCCACCGAGCTGCTGTTGGCTATCGCGCCCGACAAATTGTAGATGTAGCAGCTTGCCGATGTGCTGCCGCCCGCTACCACGCTCTGCGGCGACAGGTAAGGACTTTGTATCACGAGGTCGGGCTGGGGCTGGGGCGGCACCGTGGTCACGCAGCCAATCGTGGCCGCAAATCCACTGTACTGCGCCACGCCATCCGAGGTCAGCAGTACCGTCAGCGCACCCGAGGCCGTGGTGCCATACACCGTGGTGGGAGGGTTATTGGAATCGTAGGTACCGATGAGCGGCGCGGTGGTTGTGGTTCCATCGTAAATCCGGACAGCATCGTAGCCCGGCTCCACGGCAAACGAGAAAAACTGCAGCCGCACCTTGTTGCCCGTCGTAGCGGGCATAATGGTTGTGGCCCCACCCGCATTTGCCGAGTAGGAGCCGGTAGCCCCGCCATCGTCATACAGCGTACCCGAGCAGGTGGTGATGGTGGTAGTGCCCGTTACGGGCAGCGAGTAGGTCTGGGCCTGCACCACTGCCGGGCCGGCAATTCCGGCCAGCAGCAATAGTTTCCAGAACCCGGTAAGCAGCCGCGAAGCGGCAGGGTAGTTCTGCTTCATAAAAAGAAATGTGGAAAGGAATGAAAAAATGATGAATTTTTTGAATATAAAAGGCCGTAAAAGCCCAGCCGGCTTCAGTGAGCCACAGCAAAAACGCCCGTTTTTGATTACTCAGCCGTGGCCGGCACCAGCACAAATACGTCCTCTCCGGGCCGCTTCATGAGGTACTTCTCCCGCGCAAATTTTTCCAGCAGCGCCGGCGAGCTCATCAACTCTGCCCGGTCTTTCTTCACCACTTCAATGTTGTCGAGGTAATACTGCTTCTCGTTGCGCAGGTCCTGCCATTTGCGATAAATGTCGAACTGCTTGCCCAAATCGTTTGCATCGAACACCAGCATCCAGACCAGAAAGCCCATGCCGGTGAGGAAATAGAAACTGCGGGCCACCCGGAATACCGGGCTAATGAAAGAAGGTAGATTCATTGCGCGATAAAGGTAATACAAACGGCCAATTCCGCTACTGCGAAATTGGCCGTTTGACACGCTAACTACGTGATTTAATTACATCTTCTTGCCGGGGAAATAAGCCACTTCGCCCAGTTCCTCCTCAATGCGGAGCAGCTGGTTGTACTTGGCCATCCGGTCCGAGCGCGAAGCCGAGCCCGTCTTAATCTGGCCGGTGTTCAGGGCCACAGCCAGGTCGGCGATGGTGCTGTCTTCGGTTTCGCCCGAGCGGTGGCTCATCACCGACTTGTAGCCATTGCGGCGGCCCAGGTTCACGGCGTTGATGGTTTCAGTCAGCGTACCAATCTGGTTTACCTTGATGAGAATGGCGTTGGCAATTCCTTCGTCAATGCCGCGCTGCAGGCGGTCCACGTTGGTCACGAATAAGTCGTCGCCCACCAGCTGGGTCTGCTTGCCCACGCGCTCCGTCAGCGCTTTCCAGCCGGTCCAGTCGTCCTCGTCCATGCCATCTTCCAGGCTGATGATGGGGTATTTCTTCACCCAGTCAGCCCAGTAGTCCACCATCTGGCTGCTGGTCAGCTTGTCGCCGGTGCTCTTTTTGAAGTGGTACACGCCATCCTCGTAGAACTCCGACACGGCCGCATCCATCGCAATGAATACGTCCTCGCCAGGGCGGTAGCCGGCCGTTTCAATGGCCTGCAACACGATTTTAATGGCGTCCTCGTTCGACTTGATGTTCGGTGCAAAGCCGCCTTCATCGCCCACGTTGGTGCTGAAGCCTTGCTTCTTCAACACGTTCTTCAGGTGGTGAAAAATCTCCGTGCCCCAGCGCAATGCTTCCGAGAACGACGAAGCACCCGTAGGCATAATCATGAACTCCTGGAAGTCAATCGAGTTGTCGGCGTGCGAGCCACCGTTCAGGATGTTCATCATCGGCACGGGCAGCGTCGAAGCCCCTACCCCACCGATGTAGCGATAGAGCGGCATGCCGGCATCCTGCGCCGCAGCGCGGGCCGCCGCCAGGCTCACACCCAGAATGGCATTGGCGCCCAGATTGGCTTTGTTAGGCGTGCCGTCCATCTCCAGCATAATCTTGTCGAGCAGCGCTTGCTCGTACACCGAGAAGCCCACCAGTTCCTCCGCAATGCGTGAATTCACGTTCTCTACGGCCTTCAGCACGCCCTTGCCCATGTACATGGACTTGTCGTCGTCGCGCAGCTCCACGGCTTCGTGCTTGCCCGTGCTGGCACCCGAAGGAACCGCCGCGCGGCCTACCACCCCGGAGTCAAGCGTTACATCAACTTCTACCGTCGGATTACCGCGGGAATCAAAAATCTGGCGAGCGTGAATTTGCGAGATGAAGCTCATAGCAAGTCGTTTTGTAAACAGTTAAATATGCTGCAAACGTACGCGAATCAGCCGGCATAAGCACACTCACAACATTAAAAGAACGTTTCGCAGCAGCCCATCATAGCTTGCGCTAACGATTGAATCGGCCTAAAAAAGCACTGCGATTTGCTGCCGCTTCACTAAAATTTTCGCGCAAAAAAGGGACGCCCCTCACGGAGCGTCCCTTTCAACGTTGCAGCAATTGCTACGAATTAAGCACCAGCTTCGTCAGCCTTAGCTTCTTCGCGGCTCTCGCCATCTTTCACGGTTTCAGTAGCCGTGTCAGCCGGAGCCGACTGCTCAACTACTGCGTTCGGAGCTACAGCTTCGCCTTTCACTTCGGTAGCCGAAGTAGCAGCGTCGCCCGAAGCCTTCTTGCCACCACGACGCGAACGACGGGTAGTGCCAGCAGCAGCCTTATCAGCAGCAGCCTGCTTCGACTCGAGCAGGGTCTCGTTAAAGTCCACCAGCTCGATAATGCACATATCAGCGTTGTCGCCCAGACGGGTATCGCTCAGCTTCAGGATGCGGGTATAGCCACCGGGACGGTTCGCAATTTTGCCCGAAATGTTGCCAAACAGCTCCTTAATCGACTCTTTGTCTTGCAGAGCGGCGAACACCATGCGGCGCGAGTGCGTCGTGTCTTCCTTCGACTTGGTCAGCATCGGCTCCACGTACTTGCGCAGGGCTTTGGCTTTGGCCACAGTCGTCGTCAGACGCTTGTGCAGGATGAGCGACGAAGCCATGTTCGACAACATGGCGTGGCGGTGGGCGGTAGTCCGGCCCAGGTGGTTGATTTTTCTTCCGTGACGCATTGGTCGTTTGAAAAAATGTGTGCTTGCGGGCGGCGACCACGGCGGGCCTCTAAGGCCTCATTAGAACCGCTGCCCCTCGGGCACACTGGTGAATTGATTGATGTGCTGATTAATTGATTGCCTAATGTGCTGATTTGGCACTTCAGCCAATCGAAACGACTGATAAAAAAGATGTGCCGACCCGCTGGGGAAACCAGCACATCAGCACATCAATTAATCAATCGTTTAGTCTTCGTCCAGGCGATACTTGCCCAAGTCCATCCCGAACTCCAGACCACGCTCTTCCACGAGGTTCTCGAGCTCCGTCAGGCTCTTCTTGCCGAAGTTGCGGAACTTCATCATGTCGGCGATTTCGAGCTGCACCAGCTCACCCATCGTTTTGATGTCGGCAGCCTTGAGGCAGTTCTTGGCGCGTACGCTGAGCTCCATGTCCTCCAGCGGAGTCTTGAGCATCTTGCGCATCTGCATGGTTTCCTCATCAATCGGCTCGTCTTCGGTCACGCGCGGACCTTCGAGGGTCATCGTGTTGTCCGAGAACAGCATGAAGTGCTGAATGAGGATGTTGGCCGCACCTTTCAGTGCTTCCTCCGGGTGAATCGAACCGTCGGTCTGAATCTCGATAACGAGCTTCTCGTAGTCGGTCTTCTGCTCCACACGGGTGTTCTCGATGCTGTACTTCACGTTCTTGATGGGCGTGTAGATAGCATCGATAGCAATCTGACCGAAAACCTGGTCAGCCGGCTTGTTCTCGTCGGCGGGCACGTAGCCACGGCCACGGGCAATCGTCAGCTCCAGCTCCAGCTCTACGCTGGGGTCGAGGTGGGCAATCACGTGGTCGGGGTTCAGCACCTCGAAGCCGCTGGCGAACTTGGCAATATCAGCGCCCGAGAAGGTATCCTGGCCTTTCACGCGCACCGTAATTTTATCCGAGATGGCGTCGCTCACTTTCTTGAAGCGGACCATCTTCAGGTTCAGGATGATTTCGGACATGTCCTCAATCACCCCTTCGATGGTCGAAAACTCGTGCAGCACGCTGTTGGTGCGCACCGACGTGATGGCGAAACCCTCCAGCGACGACAACAGAATGCGACGCAGCGCATTGCCGATGGTGACGCCGTAGCCCTTCTCGAGCGGCTTAAATTCAAACGTCCCGGTGAAGTCGTCGGATTTCTCCATCACCACTTTCTCCGGCATCTGAAAAGCTAAGATTGACATATGTGGGGCGTAAAAAAATTGAAAAAAATTGGTGAAGTATAAGCACAAGTGCGGCCCGACAAACTGCCGGGCCGCTACCAGTAGCGTTATTTACTTCGAATACAGTTCGACGATGAGCTGCTCGGTGATTTTCTCCGGAATCAGCTCACGGGCGGGGGCGTTGAGGAACTTGCCAGCCAACTCCTTGCCGTCCCACTCCAGCCACGAGAACTGGCGCGAGTTGCGAACCGATAGGCTCGTGGTGATGGCTTCCAGCGACTTCGACTTCTCACGGACGGCCACGATGTCGCCGGGACGGAGGTGGTACGAAGGAATGTTCACCACTTCACCGTTCACGGTGATGTGCTTGTGACCAACGAGCTGGCGAGCAGCGCGACGCGTCGAGGCAATGCCCAAACGGTACACGGCGTTGTCCAGACGGGCTTCCAGCAGCGCGAGCAGGTTGTCGCCGGTGATGCCGGGGAGCGCTGCAGCTTTGTGGAACAGGTTTTCGAATTGCTTCTCCAACATGCCGTACATGTACTTCACCTTCTGCTTCTCCATCAGCTGGACAGCGTACTCCGACTGCTTCTTGCGACGGCCGCGGCCGTGCTGGCCCGGAGGATAGGCTTTCTTGTTGAGCGCTTTGCTCGGGCCGAAAATCGGCTCGTTGAAGCGACGGGCAATTTTTGAGGTAGGGCCGGTATAACGTGCCATTGTAATCTAATTTCTGAAGTGGAAAACTAAACGCGACGACGCTTGGGGGGGCGGCAGCCGTTGTGCGGCAGCGGCGTTACGTCGCGGATGGTGGTCACCTCAATGCCTACGTTGCCGAGGGCGCGGATGGCCGACTCACGGCCCGAGCCTGGACCTTTAACAAATACTTCGGCTTTGCGCATGCCCAGGTCGTGGGCCACTTTGCCGCAGTCGCTCATCGCCATTTGAGCGGCGTAGGGCGTATTTTTCTTCGAACCACGGAAGCCCATTTTGCCGGCCGAAGCCCACGAAATAACTTGACCGTTGTTGTTGGTGATGGAGATGATGATGTTGTTGAACGAGGCACGGATGTGTACCTGGCCCACCTGCTCCACCACGACAACGCGCTTCTTCGCTTTGTCTTTTCTTTTTTGTGCCATTTGGTTATCGCAAAAAATGCGGGAGGTGTTGGCACTGGCTGCGCGAGTAAACTACTCGCCAGAGCCAGCGCCGATTCCCGTGTGAATTTATTTGGTTGCCTTCTTCTTGCCGGCTACCGTTTTGCGCTTACCCTTGCGGGTACGCGAGTTGTTCTTGGTGCGCTGACCACGAACCGGCAGACCTTTGCGGTGACGCAGACCACGGTAGCAGCCGATGTCCATCAAACGCTTGATGTTCGTCGTTACTTCCGAACGCAGCACGCCCTCAGTCTTGTGCTCGGCGGCAATGATGGCGCGGACGGCACCCGACTCCTCGTCGGTCCAGTCCTTCACCTTCTTGTTGACGTCGACGCCAGCTTTTACCAGAATCTTGCTGGCGTTGCTCCGGCCAATGCCGAAAATGTAAGTCAGCGAAATTTCGCCGCGCTTGTTGTCCGGGATATCAACCCCTGCGATACGAGCCATTGTGTGTGGTTATGTGTTTGCGGACAGAAACCCGGCAACTACTTGGAAGGCGGGCCGAAGGCTAACAACCAACGACCCAGTACCCAAGGTTCCGGGGTTCTAAAAATTGAATTAACCCTGACGCTGCTTGAAGCGCGGGTTTTTCTTGTTGATGACGTAGAGCTTGCCATTACGGCGGACCAGTTTGCAGTCCACGCTACGCTTTTTCACCGAGGTTTTTACTTTCATGACCTGTGAAGGGAAACGGGTTTATTTATAACGATACTTAATCCGGCCCTTCGACAAGTCGTAGGGCGACATTTCCAGTTTCACCTTGTCGCCGGGCAGAATCTTGATGTAGTGCATCCGCATCTTGCCCGAAATGTGGGCAATCAGCTGGTGACCGTTCTCCAATTCCACGCGGAACATGGCGTTAGAAAGGGCTTCCAGGATGGTTCCGTCCTGCTCAATCGAGGCTTGTTTTGCCATAAGGGCTACTGCTGCAATGCTTTTTCGATGTATTCAAAGGAGGTGAGAATCTCCGCCTTTTCTTTTCTAACTACTACGGTGTGCTCGAAGTGCGCTGAGGGCTTGCGGTCCCGGGTGCGGATAGTCCAGCCATCCGCCTCCTGCACCACGTCCTTCTTGCCCAGGTTCACCATCGGCTCAATGGCGATGACCAAACCCGTTTGCAAGAGCGGCCCGGAACCCCGCTTGCCGTAGTTCGGCACATCAGGACTCTCGTGCAGCTTCGCGCCAACTCCGTGACCAACCAATTCGCGCACCACCCCGTAGCCCAACGGGCCTACATGGTTCTGGATAGCGTAGCTGATGTCGCCCACGCGGTTGCCGCTCACGGCTTGTTCGATGCCTTTGTACAACGATGCTTTGGTTTCCTTCAGCAACGTCAGCACTTCCGGCGCCACTTCCCCGATTGGGTAGGTGTAAGCACTATCTGAATGAAAACCATTCAGGAAAACCCCGCAGTCCACCGATAGCACGTCGCCGCTTTTCAGGGGCTCGTCGGTGGCAAACCCGTGCACCACCACCGAGTTCGGCGAGAGGCACAGGCTGTAGGGAAACTTATTGTAGCCTTTGAAGGACGGTACCCCACCATTGTCCCGGATGAATTCCTCCGCGCGCTTATCGAGCTGCCGCGTCGTCACTCCTTCCTTCACCATGCTCGCGACTTCGCCGTGAGCTTTGGCCAGCAGTTGGGCGCTGGCCCGGATGAGGTCAATCTCTTCTTCGGTTTTGTATTGAATCGGACCTTTTGCCATTGCTGTATTACGAGGCGATGGAAATGGGCTGAGCCGTGCGACCGCGCAGCTTACCCGATTTCATCATGCCGTCGTAGTGCTGCATCAACAAGTAGCTCTGCACCTGGTTCACCGTGTCGAGCACTACACCCACCATGATGATGAGCGACGTGCCGCCATAGAAAGCCGAGAACGGACGGGTTACGCCCAGCAACAAAGCCAGCGCGGGGAAGATGGCGATGAGCGCCAGCGCCACGGCACCCGGCAGGGTGATGCGCGTCAGGATTTCATCGATGTATTCCGAGGTATCGCGGCCAGGTTTCACGCCGGGCACAAAACCACCGCTCCGCTTCAGGTCATCGGCAATCTGGTTAGGGTTAACGCTGATGGCCGTGTAGAAGTAGGTGAAGATGATAATCAGCAGGCCGAAGGTCAGGTTGTACTGCCACGAGGTGTAGTCTGAGAACTTCACGCCGATGTAGCTGGCGGTATCGCTCTGGTTTTGCCATACCGACGCCACGATGGCGGGCACGAACATCAGCGACTGCGCGAAGATGATGGGCATTACGCCGGCTGCATTCACTTTGAGGGGAATGAACTGACGCTGCGCATCCAGCTGCGTGGTGCCGCCAACTTGCTTTGCGTACTGCACCGCGATGCGGCGAACCGCTTGCGTGAGCACGATAACCGCCATCACCACGAGGAACAGCACCACCATTTCCAGCAGGAAGATGAGGGACTTGTTCACGCCTTTGGCAGCGGCTTCACCGATGATGGCACCGGGGAGACGCGACACAATGCCAATCATGATAATCATGGAGATACCGTTGCCGATGCCTTTGTCCGTGATTTTCTCACCCAGCCACATGCAGAACAACGTGCCGGCCGTGATGATAATCATGGTCGAGACGGTGAAGAACGTGCCGGGGTTGATGATGGCTTCGGCGTTAATCGTAGCAATGAAGCCAACCGATTGGGCCAATACAATCGGAATCGTAAGAACCCGGGTGTATTGGTTGATTTTCTTACGTCCCGATTCGCCTTCCTTCTGGAGCTTCTGGAAGTAGGGCACGGCGATGGTGAGCAGCTGCAACACAATCGACGCCGAGATGTACGGCATGATGCCCAGCGCGAAGATGGACGCGTGGCTGAATGCGCCGCCGAGCAGCGTATCCAGAATGCCAAACAAGCCTTGGGCGCCGGTCTTGAGTTGCGTGGGGTCAACGCCCGGCAACACCACGTAAACGCCTAGGCGATAGATGGCAATGAAGAAAAGCGTATTGAGGATTCGCGTACGCAAATCCTCAATCGCAAAAATGTTTTTTATCGACTCGATAAACTTATTCATTGCCGAAGGTAGCTATTAGAGCGTTACCGCTTTGCCGCCAGCTTTCTCGATGGCTTCAACAGCCGATTTCGAGAAGGCGTGAGCATGAACTTCCACAGCGGTGGTGATTTCACCACGGCCGAGAACTTTGATTTTGGCGTTTTTCGAAACCAGACCGGCGGCCACGAAGTAAGCGGCATCCAAGGTGGTGGCGCTGTTCTTCTCGAGGAGGCCAGCGAGCACATCGAGGTTGATGGCTTTGTACTCGACGCGGTTGATGTTCGTGAAGCCGAACTTGGGCACACGGCGCTGGAGGGGCATCTGGCCACCTTCAAAGCCGGACTTGCGCTTGTAGCCCGAACGCGACTTGGCGCCTTTGTGACCACGGGTCGACGTGCCACCGCGCGTGGAGCCTTCGCCCCGGCCAATCCGCTTCTCGTTTTTAGTCGAGCCGTAGGCGGGCGATAGATTGCTGAGATTGAGCATGACGATAATAGTCTTACAGTTCGGTTACTTGGAGCAGGTGCTGCACGCTCTTCACCATGCCCAGGATGGACGGGTTCGATTCGTGGGTAGCGGTGCTGTTGAGTTTGTTCAGCCCGAGGGACTGAACGGTGCGCTTCTGACGCTCGGGGCGGTCAATGGCGCTGCGCACGAGCTTTACTTGAATTTGTGCCATGTCAATTAACCGTTAAAAACGCGGGCCAAAGAAATACCACGGGCTTGGGCGATTTGCAACGGGTCGCGCATTTTGGCGAGGGCTGCAAACGTCGCTTTCACCACGTTGTGAGGGTTCGACGAGCCTTTCGACTTCGCCAGCACATCCTTGATACCGGCGCTCTCGAACACGGCGCGCATTGCACCGCCGGCGATTACACCCGTACCAGCCGCTGCGGGCTGGATGAGCACGAAACCACCGCCGTAGCGGCCTTCCATGAGGTGAGGAACGGTGTGCTTGTACATCGGCACTTTCACCACGTTCTTCTTGGCGTCGTCAATGCCTTTGGCAATGGCGTCGGTTACTTCGTTGGCTTTGCCGAGGCCGTAGCCTACGTTGCCGTTGCCGTCGCCTACTACCACGATGGCAGAGAAGCTAAAGCGGCGACCGCCTTTCACCACCTTCGCTACGCGGTTGATGGCTACTACTTTTTCTTTGAAGTCGGAGTCAGCACCCATGCGGGAGTTGTCCTTGTTCCGGTCGCGGTCGTTGCTGCGCTGACGGTCTCCGCCAGGACGATTGTTGTCGCGTTCTTGCGCCATGATAGTTTAGAAATTGAGGCCGCCTTCGCGAGCACCTTCAGCCAATGATTTTACGCGACCGTGGTAGAGGTAACCCGAGCGGTCGAACACCACTTTCGTGATGCCTTTCTCCAGGGCAACCGCGGCTACCTGACGGCCTACGGCAGCGGCCAGAGCCACGCCATTGCCACCTTCGGCGGTTACTTTTTTCGACGTAGCGGCAGCCAGGGTGCGGCCGGTCGTGTCGTCGATAATCTGAGCATAAATGCCCGTGTTGCTGCGGAACACCGACAGGCGCGGACGCTCCGAGGTGCCAGACACTTTCGTGCGGATGATGCGCTGAATCCGCTTGCGGCGAGTTGCTTTATCAAATGCCATGATGCGAATTTATTTAGAGGCCGTTTTACCAGCTTTGCGACGGATAATCTCGCCCACGAAGCGCACACCTTTGCCTTTGTAGGGCTCCACTTTGCGCAGCGAACGAATTTTGGCGGCCACCTGGCCCAGCAGCTGATTGTCGATGCTGGTCAGCGTAACAATCGGGTTTTTACCTTTCTCGGTAACCGCGGTAGCGGATACTTCGCCGGGGAGGGCGATGTACACGTTGTGCGAGTAGCCGAGGGCCAGTTCCAGCGTGCTGCCCACGAGCGAGGCTTTGTAACCTACGCCCACGAGTTCGAGTTTCTTCTCGAAACCAGCGCTAACACCGGTCACCATGTTGTTGATGAGCGAGCGGTAGAGGCCGTGCATGGCCTTGTGGCGCTTCTGCTCGGTCGGGCGGGTTACGGTGAGAGTACCGTCTTCGATGGCTACGGTGATGTCGCGGTCTACTTGCGTAGTGAGCGAGCCTTTGGGGCCTTTCACCGTCACCGCGTTGTCTTTGTCGACCGAAATAGCGACCCCGGCGGGGACGGAAATCGGCAGTTTACCAATACGTGACATAATTGAATTTGCTAAAGCGGTTCCGGACTAGTACACGTAGCACAGCACCTCGCCGCCCACGTTCTCGGTTTTGCACTCTTTCTCCGTCATCACGCCTTTCGAGGTCGAGATGATGGCCACACCCAGGCCGCTGAGGACGCGGGGCAGGTTGTCGGCGGCCACGTACTGACGCAAGCCGGGCGTCGAAACGCGCTGCAGCTTGGTGATGGCGGGGGCCTTCGTGGTGGGGTTGTACTTCAGGGCGATTTTGATGGTGCCCTGAACCGACGAATCATCAAAACGGTACGACTGGATGTACCCTTTGTGGTACAGCACTTTCGTGATTTCCTTTTTGATGTTGCTGGCCGGGATTTCTACCACCCGGTGGTTCGCCTTGATGGCGTTGCGTACCCGGGTCAGGTAGTCGGCAATGGGGTCAGTGTTCATTATGTGTTAAATACGTCCGCTTTTTTCGGAGCGCAAAGATAAGAAAATTTCGCCGGGTGCCCAACGGGACCAACGAAATTTCGGTTAAGACTACTTGGCACGTCCGGCGACGGTCCGGCCAATGGTTTCTTTTGGCAACCTGCCAAATGGTTTTGAGGCAAGCCTCAGGTTTTGGGAGTGCAAAGGTAGCAGGCTTACAGGGTTTTTGCAAGGGCAGTGTGGAAATTCCTGCGCTATACTAGCAGCTACAATGGCGAACAGAGCTGAATCTAGCTATTAGCTGATAGAGCGGAACAAGCGGCTCCACCGGATTTTGTGCAGGAAGTCAGCATTGGGGTCGAGGGAAAGCCACACGAAGATGGCCTTGCCCACAATGTGGTCTTCGGGTACGAAACCCCAGAAGCGGGAGTCTTCGGAGTTGTGGCGGTTGTCGCCCATCATGAAGTAGTAGTTCTGCTTCATGGTATAGCGGGTGAGCGGCCGGCCGTTTTGCTGAATCATGCCATCCGTCCAAGTAATGCCCTGGTTGTGCTCGTACTGCGCCACGATTTTGTAGTAGACCGCCGCGTTGGCCCGCGTGAGGGTGATGGTCTGGCCCTTCTTCGGCACGGGCAAGGGGCCGTACTGGTCGAGTTGCCAATGATGGGGCGCGGCACTAGTGGCGGTTGATACATCGAAGTCAGCTGCGTCGGGGAACAGTTGGACTTCGTAAGGCAGCACGGTCAGGGATTTCACGTAGGGCTGCTGACGGAAGTAGTTGGCCAACGCAGTGGGGCAACTGATGACAAAACCCGACTGCCCGGTAACCGGGTCGGCCACGACCTGGGGAATGCCATCGGGCTCCCGGTAATCGACTACGCCGTGCTCGCGCAGCGCTTGGCGGATTTCATCGTTGGGCGCGGGCACGGCCATGAAGTAGGTGGTTTGGGGATGGCCGGCTACCGCACCCGGCTGGCCTTTGAGGAACACTTGACCGTGGCGGATTTCCAGCGTATCGCCGGCCACCGCGATGCAGCGCTTGATGAGGTTGGTGCGCAGGTCGGCGGGGCGCTGGGGTTCGTGCGGCACGTGGAAGACTACGACATCGTTGCGCTGCACCGAGCTGAACCCCGGGAAGCGGTAAGTGGGCAGCTGAATGAGGTCGGAATAGCTTTGCGGGCCTTTTTCCCAGAGGGTTTGGTGCGTGAGGGGTACCTGCAAGGGCGTTTGGGGCGTGATGGGGCCGTAGTGCAGCTTGCTTACGAACAGGTAATCGCCCACCAACAGGGTGCCCTCCATGCTTTCGGAAGGAATAGTGTAGGCTTCCACCGCCGACCAGCGCAGCAGCGTGGCGGCCACCACCGCAAAAATCAGTGAGTCGGCCCACTCCTGGGTTCTGGTTTTGGGCGGCTTGGGCGCGGGGTTGGGAGTAGCGCGTTTGGTCTGGAAGAAGGGTATCCGCATGGGTTCCGGCTGAAAAGAGAGTGAAACGATAGCCACGGCAGCGCCGCAGCCACAAGGGGTGCTTTAACGCACTAGCAGACCAAATAGTACGGCTTATCTATATACCTGCTCTTTCGCCCCTACTACCTCACTCCTCCCCCACCCACCCGGCGCGCATCTGAAGAAACTCAAGGGGCGGCAGGCTCGGCAGATACATCCTGAGTACAAAAGAGGGTTGCCCAATAATAGAGCAACCCTCTTTTCATATTTAAACACCTATTCTGAAAAATTATCAGGGTCTGCTTTACTCAAATACTTCTTCAGGCTTTTCTTATTTGCGAAGACTGGATGAACGGCTTTCATAAACCGATTCACAACCTCCTCGCTATCGGCATACACTAAAAATGTATCTCCCTCTTCGTCAAATTCTAAATGGTCCAGAACCTGCGGGTCTTTCTCATGTAGTATTGCACTGATGTGTTCCACCCATGAAGGCCCATTGCCACCAAAGCCGTACTCTTCAAACAACTCATAATAGCCGTCTATTTCGCCTACCGGCGCTTGAATACAGTAGCGGCGCTTCTCTGCTTCTGGTTCAACAGGAGTAACTTTTGTTACGCTGAAAGGGAATGGATTTTCCACAGGTGGGGCAGATAATTTTTCAGGAGAATGCTTATCGGTACAACCGATTATTAGACAAAAGAAAAAGCCCAAGCATAGCAATGCAAGGGCTTTTTCTTTTGTAAACATATCCGTGCTGGATACTACCAGCTCGATTTGGTCACACCGGGAATTTTACCGGCGAGAGCCATTTCGCGGAAACGCACGCGGCTGATGCCAAACTTGCGCATGTAGCCGCGGGGACGGCCGTCAATCATGTCGCGGTTGTGCAGGCGCACGGGCGAAGCGTTTTTGGGCAGCTTGTCGAGACCTTCGTAGTCGCCGGCAGCTTTCAGAGCCTTGCGCTTCTCAGCGTAGCGGGCCACGGTGGCAATGCGCTTGCGCTCCCGTGCTTTGATGGATTCTTTAGCCATGAGTTCGGAAGATTAAGCGTCTTTTTTAGCGTTGGCGAAAGGCATGCCGAAAGCTTTCAGCAGCTCGTAGCTCTGCTCATCGTTCTCAGCCGTGGTCACGAACGTGATGTCCATGCCCGAGATGCCTTTGATTTTGTCAATCGAGATTTCGGGGAAGATGATTTGCTCCTTCACGCCGAGCGTGTAGTTGCCACGACCATCGAAACCCTTGTCGTTGATGCCTTTGAAGTCACGTACGCGGGGCAGGGCCACCGTCAGCAGACGGTCCATGAACTCGTACATTTTCTCGCCGCGCAACGTCACTTTCGCACCGATGGGCATGCCTTCGCGGAGCTTAAAGTTCGACACCGATTTCTTGGCGATGGTGGCAATGGCTTTCTGGCCGGTGATAACCGTCAGTTCTTCCACGCCGTTGTCGACCAATTTCTTGTCGGCTACCGCCGCGCCAATGCCGCGGTTGATGCAGATTTTGGTGATACGGGGTACCTGCATGATGCTCTTGAACTGGAATTTCTCCTGGAGCGCGGGTACAACGTCTTTTTTATAAATGTCTTTGAGACGGGCCATGATGGTGGGGGCTGCTTAAGCCGTTTTGGCAGAGGCACGCTTGGCTTTGGCAGGGGCAGCCGGAGCTGCGGCCGCTGCGGCGCCTTTGCGCACCCGCTCACCGGTGGTGGGGTTGATAGCCTGCACGTTGCTCACGTGCATGGGCGCCTCCATCTTGGTGATGCCGCCCTGGGGCGATTTGGCGCTCGGCTTGTTGTGTTTCGTCACCAGGTTCAGGCCCTCAACGGTTACGCGCTGAGTCACCCGGTTTACCGACTTGATAACGCCGGTTTTGCCCTTTTCGTCGCCAGCAATCACCTTCACGGTATCGCCCGACTTTACGTGCAGTTGCACGGGGTCTGCTTTTCTGATAGCCATGGCTTAGAGTACTTCGGGGGCTAGAGATACGATTTTCATGAACTGACGCTCGCGCAGCTCACGGGCCACTGGGCCGAAGATGCGCGTGCCGCGGGGCTCGTCGTTATTGTTGAGCAACACGGCGGCGTTGTCGTCGAAGCGAATGTACGAACCGTCTTTGCGGCGCACTTCCTTCTTCACACGTACCACCACGGCCTTGCTCACGGTGCCTTTCTTGGCGTTGCCCGAAGGGATAGCCGACTTAATGGCTACCACAATCTTGTCGCCAACGCTGGCGTATTTCTTGCCCGTGCCACCCAAAACGCGGATGCAGAGGACTTCCTTGGCGCCGCTGTTGTCGGCCACCGTCAGGCGGGATTCTTGCTGTATCATCGGTTCAGATTATTTAGCGCGTTCAACAATTTCAACCAGGCGCCACCGCTTGGTCTTGCTCAGCGGACGGGTGCTCATGATGCGCACCGTGTCGCCTTCGCCGCACTCGTTTTTCTCGTCGTGGGCGTGGAATTTCGTGGTTTTGGTCACGAACTTGCCGTACTTGGGGTGCTTTTGTTTCTGCACCACAGCCACGGTGATGGACTTGTCCATCTTCGAGCTCGTTACCGTGCCGGTGATTTCCTTGCGCATGTTGCGCGAGTCTTCAGCTACGGCTTGGTCTTGGGTTGTTACGTCGGTTGCCATCGGAATTAAGCGGGGTTAGAGGCCTGCTCGTTGTTCCGACGAGTCTGCTCGGTGAGCAAGCGGGCGACGTTTTTACGGTTGGCCTTGAGGCGGGCGGGGTTTTCCAGGGGCGAAATCGCGTGGGCGAAACGCAGCTGCTGGCCCTGAGCCTGCTCGGTTTTGATTTGCTCTTTCAGCTGGTCAGCGGAAAGGCCTTTGAGGTCGGTCTTGTTCTTCATGACTTAAGCAGCGTCCGTATAGTCGCGGCGAACCACGAATGAAGTTTTTACGGGGAGCTTCTGAGCCGCCAGACGCAGCGATTCTTTAGCTACTTCCAGCGACACACCGTCCGACTCGAACATGATTTGGCCGGGCTTCACGCAGGCTACCCAATACTCGGGCGAGCCTTTGCCTTTACCCATGCGCACCTCAGCGGGCTTCTTGGTAATTGGCTTGTCGGGGAAAATGCGAATCCATACTTGCCCTTCGCGTTTCATGGCGCGGGTCATGGCGATACGGGCAGCCTCAATTTGGCGAGCCGTAATCCAAGACACTTCCAGCGACTTGATAGCGAACGAACCGAAGTCAATGGAGCTGCCGCGGTAGGCGAGGCCTGTTACGCGACCCTTTTGCATCTTGCGATACTTGGTCCTTTTCGGTTGTAACATTTTAATTTATTGTAAAGAGAGTGTTCTGAAGAGAGAGGAGCGAACAGCCGAACATTTCGCTTCGTTCACCAAAAGCGGCAAACGAAGCGAAATGGCTTGACTTTGTTCTAGCGACGCGGGCCGCGAGCGGCACCGCCAGCAGCACCACCGCCTTGGGCGGGGCCGTTGCGACGAGGACCGGCATTGTCGCCAGCACCGCCACGGGGGCCACGGTCGTTGCCGCCACGGCCACCGGCACCACCGTCACGACGGGGGCCACGGTCGCCTTCGCGACGCTCACCACGCGGGCCGCGGTCGTCACGACGACCACCACCTTCGCCGCCACCGGGGTTGGTGAGCTGCTGGTTGGGCGAGAGGTCGGGCTTGCCGAACACCTCACCGCGCATTACCCACACCTTAATGCCGATTTTGCCATATACGGTCTGAGCTTCCGACAAAGCGTAGTCGATATCGGCGCGCAGCGTGTGCAGCGGCGTACGACCTTCTTTGTACTGCTCCGAACGGGCGATTTCAGCACCGCCAAGACGGCCACCGCACTGAATCTTGATGCCTTCGGCACCAACACGCATTGCAGCCTGAATCGACATCTTCATGGCGCGACGGAAGGAGATACGAGCGGCCAGCTGCTGGGCGATGCTCTCGCCTACCAGTTTGGCATCCAACTCCGGACGCTTGATTTCGAAGATGTTGATTTGAACGTCTTTGCTGGTGATTTGCTTCAGCTCGTCCTTAATCTTGTCAACTTCCTGACCGCCTTTACCGATTACCACACCCGGACGAGCCGTGTTGATGGTGATGGTGATGCGCTTCAGGGTGCGCTCAATCACAATGCGGCTGATGCCACCTTTCTGAATGCGAGCGTTGATGTACTTGCGGATTTTCTCGTCCTCCACCAGTTTCTCGGCGAAGTCCTTGCCGCCGTACCAGTTGGAGTCCCAGCCCTTAATCACGCCGAGGCGGAAGCCGGTTGGATTTACTTTTTGTCCCATGTGTGGTTAGGCGTTGGCTTCGGTTTCGGTGGAAGCGGTTTTAGCGGCTTGCGCCTGGGCGGCTTTGGAACCGGCCTTTTCAACCTTCGTGTCGATTTTCAGCGTCACGTGGTTGCTGCGCTTACGAATACGGTGGCCACGGCCCTGGGGGGCGGGGCGCAGACGCTTCAGCTGACGGCCTTCATCCACGAAAATTTCGCTGATGTACAGGTTGGCGTCTTCGATGCGCTCGTCTTCGTTGTGCTGCTGCCAGTTGGCCAAGGCCGAAAGGAGCAGTTTCTCAATCTTCTCGGCGCCGATGTTGGCTTCGAAGCGCAACAGGCCGAGGGCCTGAGTCACTTTCTTGCCGCGCACGAGGTCGGCCACCAAACGCATCTTGCGAGGCGAGGTCGGCACATTGCGGAGTTTTGCTACTGCTTCCATCTTAGCGCTTGCCTTTATCTTTTTTGGCGACGTGACCACGGAAGTTGCGCGTCGGGGCGAATTCGCCCAACTTGTGTCCTACCATGTTCTCGGTCACATACACCGGGATGAACTTATTGCCGTTGTGAACAGCGAACGTGTGGCCAACGAAATCCGGGGAAATCATCGAGCGGCGCGACCAAGTCTTCACCACCGATTTCTTACCAGCCGTTTCGAGTGCCGTGACTTTCTTTTCCAGCCGGAAGTCAATGTACGGCCCTTTTTTGAGTGAACGTGCCATATATTACTTCTTGCCTTTGCGGCTCACAATCAGGTTCTCCGAATACTTGTTCTTGTTGCGGGTCTTCTGACCCTTGGCCAGAATACCGTTGCGGCTCCGCGGGTGACCACCCGACGATTTGCCTTCGCCACCACCCATGGGGTGGTCGACAGGGTTCATTACCACACCACGAACGCGGGGACGACGACCAGCCCAGCGGTTACGGCCGGCTTTGCCCATCACGGTGTTCATGTGGTCGCCGTTCGATACAGTACCAACGGTGGCCATGCAGGTAACGAGCACCATGCGCATCTCGCCCGAAGGCAATTTCAGCGTGGCGTATTTCTCTTCGCGGGCTACGATTTGAGCGTAGGTACCGGCTGAGCGAGCCATTGCGGCGCCCTGGCCGGGCTGCAACTCGATGTTGTGGAGGATGGTACCGAGGGGAATCTCGCGCAGCGGCAGGGTGTTGCCTACTTCGGGAGCGACGCCGGGGCCCGACACAATCTTCGCGCCGACCGTCATGCCGGCGGGAGCGATGATGTAACGCTTCTCACCATCGGCGTAGTTGACGAGGGCGATGCGCGCAGTGCGGTTGGGGTCGTACTCGATGGACTTCACGACGGCCGGAACACCGGCTTTGTCGCGCTTGAAGTCCACGATGCGGTACTGGGTTTTGTGACCACCGCCGATGTAGCGGTTGGACATTTTACCGGAAGAGTTCCGGCCACCCGATTTGCTGAGGGAAGTCATCAGCGACTTCTCCGGGGTCGACGTCGTAATCTCGTCGAACGCCGGCGCAACGCGGAAGCGCTGCCCTGGGGTTGTTGGTCTGAGTTTTTTAAGTGCCATTACTAGCTAGTTGTGCTTTTGCGGCGAAAAATTTGAGGCGAAGCTGGGTCGGCCTAGAGGTTGCCGTAGAAGTCGATAACGTCGCCTTCTTTCACGGTAACAATGGCTTTCTTGCCGTGGGCGCGACGACCGGAAACCTGGCCGCCTTTAGTGCCTTTCGACTTCATTTTGCCAATGGTGCGCATCGTGTTGATTTCGGTTACCGTCACGCCGTACAGCGATTCGATGTCCTTTTTGATTTGCACTTTGTTGGCGGTGCGCTCCACTTCGAACGTGTAGCGACCTTTCTCGTTCAGGCCGGTGGCCTTTTCGGTAACGATGGGGCGTTTCAGGGTGCTCATTATTCGGCGGTGCTATAGAGTTCAACCAATGAAGCCATGCCGTCTTCCGAAATCAGGAGCGTGTCCGTGTTCAGCAGGTCGTGGGTGTTGATGCCTACCGGGGTAGCCACTTTCACTTTCTGCAGGTTACGGGCGCTGAGGAGAACATTCTTGTTAGCCTCGCCGGTGAGGAGCATGGTCTTTTTGCCGTTGTTCAGCTTGAGGCCGTCCAGAATGGCAACGAAGTCCTTGGTGCGGGGAGCCGTCATGGCAATGTTCTCCACAACGGAGATTTTGCCATCCTTCGCCAGGCTCGACAGAGCCGAGAGGCGAGCTACGCGCTTGGTCTTCTTGTTCAGCTTGAAGCCGTAGTCGCGGGGCTGGGGACC
Source organism: Hymenobacter daeguensis (assembly GCF_054780555.1). Classification (NCBI taxonomy): domain Bacteria; kingdom Pseudomonadati; phylum Bacteroidota; class Cytophagia; order Cytophagales; family Hymenobacteraceae; genus Hymenobacter; species Hymenobacter daeguensis. Next base: position 39,292 of record NZ_BAAGWC010000010.1, on the reverse strand, counting down.
GAACATACGGCCACCACCAACGAATACACCCGACTTCATGCTGCCGGCGCGGGCACCGCCCGTACCTTTTTGTTTCTTGAGCTTCTTCGTGGTGCCGTGCACCTCGTTGCGCTGCTTGGACTTGTGCGTGCCCTGGCGCTGGTTGGCCAGGTACTGCTTCACGTCCAGGTACATCACGTGCTCGTTTACTTCGAGACCGAAGATGGCGTCAGACAGGGTCACTTTGCGGCCGGTGTCTTCGCCTTTGAGGTTATATACTGCGAGTTCCATCGTACTAGTCTATTTCTCGATTACCACGTAAGAATTCTTCGCGCCGGGAATCGAGCCGCTCACCAGAATCAGGTTCTTGTCGCCTACTACGCGCATCACCTTCAGGTTCTGCACTTTCACGCGGTCATTGCCCATGCGGCCACCCATGCGCATTCCTTTGAATACGCGCGAAGGCCACGAGCACGCACCGATAGAACCGGGGTGACGCAGACGGTTGTGCTGGCCGTGGGTCTGGCCACCAACACCCTGGAAGTTGTAACGCTTTACAACGCCCTGAAAACCCTTGCCTTTGGAAGTGCCTACTACGTCCACAAACTCGCCCTCTTCGAAGAGAGTCGCGTCGATGGTAGCGCCAGCGGCGTAGGTCGATTCGGCGTCGAGGCGGAATTCAACCAATTTTTTCTTGGGGGTCGTACCGGCTTTTTTGAAGTGACCAACCAAAGCTTTGGTGGTGTTCTTCTCTTTTTTCTCGCCGTACCCAATTTGAATGGCGGTGTAACCGTCATTCGCGATAGTCTTAACCTGCGTCACTACGCACGGACCCGCTTCGATGAGCGTGCAGGGAATGTTTTTCCCATCCGGAGTGAAGAGGCTTGTCATACCGATTTTTTTACCGATGATGCCAGGCATTCTATTTGGTTATTAATGAACACAAAAAGAAAACGGCCGAGTGCCGTTTTCGCTAAGGGAGTGCAAAGATAGAAAAAAAGCTCGGGCTATCCCAACGGTGTTCAGAAATATTTTCTCCGTGAGGCTGTTAGCTACAATTTCGGGGCAAAAACAAACGCTACTCTCCTCTCCAAGCCAAGGCAAGCAGATGCGTCAGGCAGGACGCCAGACAGGGTCTTCTTCTTCGCATGGTAGGGAGCCCTGAAGCGCTAACATTAGAAAGAACACCACGAACGCCAAGCCAATCTGCGTCTCAAGCGTGTATTCGACCAGAAACGACAACGCAATGCTGACATACTGGGCTAGCAGCAGCGGTGCGCATTTGCCGCGCGCCCACCAGGCCGGATAAAACAGGCTCACGCAGAAGATAAGCAGCCCTACAAGGCCGTAAGCAGCAAGGTTATATAAGAATTGGTTGTGTGGCTGAATGTAAAACTCTTCCGTCATGTCAGGATAAAGGGAAGCGTAGCGCTTGGCCATCTCTCCTTCCAGATTTGGCTTGCCTACTCCCAATAGCGGATGGTCACGCCAGACTTCAACCGCTGCTTCGTAGGAATACACCCGAGCTGCAATGGAGAAATTTTTGCCTTCTGCGCTTTCACGCACCTTGCTAACGTCCTCCTGAGTATTATAAACCTTATTCCGGAAGGTAGGAAATACCAAATAGCTGAATGCCGGCAGCGCCAACAGAATCAGCGCCAGCAAACCGGCGCGCTTCCATTCGCGCTGCCGCACGACTAACCAGATAATCGCAATACCTGCCAGGGCATAAAAGGTCATTTCTCCGCTGCGCACAGCTAATAAATGCAGAAACAACGCCAGCATAACGAGGGCGCCAATTAGCCAAGGACGCCAGGCTTCTTTAATAGCTCGGTGTGTTAGCATGAGTACGCCGGCGGCTATGGCCAGCGTGATGAGCAAACTGAAGCGAATATGTTCCGGCTCGGTCGGCATCACCTTGGAATGGAGATACATCTCGTTGATGTGGCTGAAATCGAGCAGGTAGTTTACTGTCGCGCCTGTTGCGGCAAGCGTTGTTAGTCCGATTAAGAGCCCCCATAATGCACGCAAATAGCGGCCAGGCAGGGCGGGCAGCAGCCAGAATGCCAAGGGCAGCAGCAGAAAAGGCAATTGCATCACTACATCCTTGCCGTATTCATCCAAGTTAATGCTTTCGGTGTGCAGGCCGGCTGCCAGATGCAAGCCAAATACAAGAGCCAGACTGCCGAATACCGGCCACATGGCCCAATTGGCAACTCGGTGATGGACGAAAGCATAAACCAGCCCCGTAGCCGTGAGGCCAGCCATGCCAATGCTGGGAAGCACACGCACCCAATTGGCCACGAAAATGCCCACAATTATGCATCCGCAAAAGAAAAGGGCGGCTTTATGTAATCGGGCAAGAGTGAAAAGAGAAAGCATCAATGCAGAAAAGTGGCTGCGCAAGTTCCAAAGAAAAAGCCCTACTGCAGCTAGCGCAGTAGGGCTTTAACTCAATTAATGCTGAAATCGGTGCCTCAGACTTTGATTTCTACGTCAACGCCGCTGGGCAGTTCGAGCTTCATCAGGGCATCAACAGTCTTCGACGAGGTCGAGAAGATGTCCACGAGACGCTTGTAGGTACAGAGCTGGAACTGCTCCCGGCTCTTCTTGTTCACGTGGGGCGAGCGCAGCACGGTGAACTTCTCCTTTTGGGTCGGCAAAGGAATCGGACCGCTTACGATGGCACCGGTGGCCTTCACAGCTTTCACGATTTTCTCGGCCGATTTGTCTACGAGGTTGTGGTCGTAGCTTTTCAGCTTAATGCGAATTTTCTGGTTCATTGTGGTTGGTGGAGGCCGATTGCCTCCGTTTTGAAAAGCTTTGATTTGAATGGTTAGCGGTGAATGATGAATGGTTAATGTGAGGCTTGCTCTTTATTAACCATTCATCATTCACCATTCGCCATCACTTATTTACCTCCTTTGGTTTTGGCAACAATAGCATCTGCCAGGTTGCTCGGCACTTGCTCGTAGTGCGAGAACGTGAGCGAAGCCGAAGCGCGACCCGACGAAATCGTGCGGAGCGCGGTTACGTAGCCGAACAGCTCCGACAGCGGAACATCGGCCTTGATAACCTGGGCACCGGCTTTGGTGTCCATGCCTTTCATCAGACCACGACGACGGTTCAAGTCACCGGTTACGGGACCCGTGTACTCGTCGGGGCACACCACTTCAACAGCCATGATGGGCTCCAGCAATTTCGGGCCGGCCTTCTTGGCAGCCTCACGGAAACCGTCACGGGCGGCGAGTTCGAACGACAGGGCGTCCGAGTCAACGTCGTGGAACGAACCGTGGTACAGACGCACCTTCATGGCTTCGAGCGGGAAGCCAGCCAGCGGGCCACGTTTCATGGCTTCTTCGAAACCTTTTTGGATGGGCTGGATGAATTCGCGGGGGATAACACCGCCCACAATGGCGTTGTCAAATTCCAAACCGGGCTTTTCGGGCTCCAGCTCTTTCGGGCCGAGTTCGAAAACGATGTCGCCGAATTTACCACGGCCACCGGTCTGCTTCTTATAGGTTTCGCGGTGGTCAACTTTCTTGGTGAGAATCTCCTTGTAGGCCACCTGCGGAGCGCCCTGGTTGATTTCCACTTTGAATTCACGACGCATGCGGTCGATGATGATTTCCAAGTGCAGCTCGCCCATACCACGCAGGATGGTCTGGCCGGTTTCCTCGTCGGTGTTCACGCGCAGCGTGGGGTCTTCCTCGATGAGCTTGGCGATGGCCATACCCATTTTGTCAACGTCGGCCTGCGTTTTCGGCTCGATGGCGTAGCCGATTACCGGCTCGGGGAAGCTCATGGACTCCAGAACCATGGGGCTCTTCTCGTCGGTCAGCGTATCACCGGTTTTGATGTCCTTGAAGCCCACACCAGCGGCAATGTCACCAGCCTGAATCTTGTCGATGGGGTTCTGCTTGTTGGAGTGCATCTGCATCAGGCGCGAGATACGCTCCTTCTTACCGGTGCGGTTGTTGAGTACGTACGAGCCCGAGTCGAGCACGCCGCTGTAGCAACGGAAGAAGCACAGACGGCCCACGAAGGGGTCGGTGGCAATTTTGAACGCCAGGGCGGTGAATGGCTCCGAGTTGTCGGGGTGACGCTCCACTTCCTCGCCGCTCTCGGGGTTAGTACCGATGATGGCGGGCATGTCGAGGGGCGAGGGCAGGTAGGCCATTACGGCATCCAGCATGGTCTGCACACCCTTGTTCTTGAAGGCCGAGCCGCAGAGCACGGGCGAGAACTTCATGTCGATAACCGCCTTGCGGATTACCACCATCATCTCCTCGCGGGTGATGGAGTCCGGGTCGTCGAAGAATTTCTCCATCAGCGTGTCGTCGTATTCGGCAACGCTTTCCACGAGCTTCTCGCGCCATTCGGCTACGGTGTCAACGAGGTCCTCGGGCACGGGGATTTCGTCGTACGATTTGCCTTCGGTTTTGTCGTCCCACACAATGGCTTTGCCGGTGAGCAGGTCAACTACGCCTTTGAAGGTGTCTTCCGCGCCAATCGGAATCTGCAGGGGAATGGGGTTAGCGCCCAGCTTCTCCTTGATTTCGTTTACGGCCTTGAAGAAGTCGGCACCGGCGCGGTCCATCTTGTTCACGAAGCAGATGCGGGGCACCTTGTACTTGTCGGCCTGACGCCATACGGTTTCCGACTGCGGCTCTACGCCCGATACGGCGCAGAACAGGGCCACGGCACCGTCGAGCACACGCAGCGAACGTTCTACTTCTACCGTGAAGTCAACGTGGCCGGGGGTGTCAATCAGGTTGATTTTGTACTGCTTGGTTTCCGCAGTCGGGTCACCCTTGATGTCGGTGGGGTAATTCCAGAACGTGGTGGTGGCAGCCGAGGTAATCGTGATGCCGCGCTCCTGCTCCTGCTCCATCCAGTCCATCGTGGCGGCACCATCGTGCACTTCCCCGATTTTGTGGGTCTTACCCGTGTAGTACAGAATACGCTCCGACGTCGTGGTCTTACCGGCGTCGATGTGCGCCATAATCCCGATGTTGCGGAGGTAATAAAGGTCTTTGTTAACGGCCATTTTGCAATGAGTGATTGAGTGAATAAGCGAATGAGTGAATCAGTGATTAGGTTCCGTTAGGGGCAAATCACTCATTCACTCATTCACTCATTCACCGTTTAGAAACGGAAGTGCGAGAAGGCCTTGTTGGCCTCGGCCATGCGGTGGGTGTCGTCCTTTTTCTTGACGGCAGCACCTTCGCCTTTGGCAGCGGCGATGATTTCGCCAGCCAGCTTGTCCTTCATGGTTTTCTCACCACGACGACGGGCGTACTGAATCATCCATTTGGCACCTACCGAAATGCGGCGGTCGGCGCGCACTTCAATCGGCACTTGGAAGGTGGCACCACCTACGCGGCGGCTTTTCACTTCCACGGTGGGCATCACGTTGTTCAACGCTTTGCGCCACATTTCGAGGCCGCTCTCCTTGGTGCGCTGCTCCACGAGGTCGCAGGCGTCGTAGAAGATGGTGTACGCCAGGTTTTTCTTGCCGTCGTACATCATGTAGTTCACAAAGCGGGTTACCAGCGTCTCCTTGTACTTAGGGTCCGGCAGCAAGATGCGCTTCTTCGGTTTTGACTTTCTCATGATTGATGTTAGGGACTTGGGGTCTTAGGGTCTTGGGGACTTAGTGTTGAACCGGGTTCGAAAACCAAGTCCCTAAGTCCCCAAGACCCCAAGCCCCTAATAATTATTTCTTCTTACCGGGTGCGGGTTTGCCACCTTTGCCCGTTGCGGCCACCTGACCTGGCTTCGGACGCTTGGCGCCGTACTTCGAGCGACGCTGCGTGCGGCCGTTAACACCGGCGGTGTCCAAGGCGCCACGGATGATGTGGTAGCGAACGCCTGGCAGGTCTTTTACCCGGCCACCACGAATCAGCACGATGCTGTGTTCCTGGAGGTTGTGGCCTTCACCGGGGATGTATGCGTTTACTTCCTTACCGTTGGTAAGGCGCACACGGGCCACTTTGCGCATAGCCGAGTTCGGCTTCTTAGGCGTGGTGGTGTACACACGGGTGCACACGCCCCGACGCTGCGGGCACGAATCAAGAGCGGGCGACTTCGACTTGGTAGTCAAAGCCTCACGGCCTTTCCGTACGAGTTGGTTAATGGTTGGCATTTAGCGAATGGTTTGTTTGGAGCCGTTTGCCCCTAAAATTTGGCTTGCAAAGGTAAGAGTATTCCGGCGCAATAGCAAACAGCGTGAAGATGTTAATTTTAGGAGTGCGGGTTTTGGCCTAAAAACGAAAGCGCCTCCACTGGAAAATGGAGGCGCTTTCGCAGCTAGAGCGTCTGGTTCAGCTTACCGCTTTCCGTAGTGATACCGGCACGCAATAATGAACAGTGTATCTCCTTTGGCTTCGTACACCAAACGGTGTTCGTGATTGATGCGGCGCGACCAGAAGCCGGACAGTTCACCTTTTAGCGGTTCCGGTTTGCCTGTTCCGGCAAATGGCGTGCGCAAGCATTCCTTCAAAAGCTGGTTGATTTTACGCAGAATTGCTTTGTCTGTCTCTTGCCAGTATTGGTAATGACCGAGTGCCTCAACCGAGAATGAAACAACGTTCATGCTTAGTCTGCGATTTCAACCTGCACAACTTCACCACGCCGCAGTTGGGCAATCGAACGACGCAAGCTCTCCGCATTGGCCTCCGAAGACAACAGATACTCCGTCGTGTCCTGCCTCTTCACTTCTGCCGATTTGCGGACGCGGCGAGGCCGGGGGTTTTTGACGTAGTTGATGCTGCTCAACATTTCGAGCATGAAAGCAACGCGGTCAGCGGGTACGTCGAAGACAATTTCCATAGCTAGTAAAGATAAAAAGCTGCGGAGAAATTCCCTACGCCTCCCCTACCGCGCCGCCGAAGTTCATCGGGTAGCTCGGGGCTTCGCTCTGCATCTTGATGGTGCCGAAAGCGGCTTCAAACCGCTCGATGTTCTCGGTGAGGGCTTGCAGGAGGCGCTTGGCGTGCTCGGGCGTGACGACGATGCGCGCTTTCACCTTGGCCTTGGGCAGGCCAGGCATCATGCGGATGAAGTCAATTACGAACTCGCTGTTGCTATGCGCAATCATGGCGAGGTTGGCGTATTCGCCCTCGGCCATGGCTTCGGAAAGCTCAATGTTGATGGCGTTGGGGTCCGGGTTTTGGTCGGTTGGTTGCATATCAGAGTTCAGATTTTGATTGCCATTCATTCAATACTGAACGAACTGCGGCGTAGGCAAAGAACAGGCTTAAGACGAGTAAGAAGAGGAACCAGATGAACATAAACACCTGTGGCCACATTTTTTCTAGAAAAGCAAAGTATGCAAATGGAATTGCGAGCAAATAGCGTCCCGATATATAGGCTAGCATTGCGCTGCCTGTTAGTACGGCAATGCTTATTAGTACTCTAAATGCGAAGTTTAGCCACCAGACACATTTCATGTATAGAAGTAAAACAGAAAAAGCCGACCGGGATACCCCAGTCGGCTTTTCCATTACAAACCTACGGCGGATTACTCAGCCGACACTTCGCGCTTGCCAGCACGGCTGGGGCGCTTGGCGGGAACGGCCGCTTCGGCCGCTTGGGCGGCTTGGGCAGCTTCCATCTCCTCTTTCGAGCCTACTACCTGACGCGTGTACTCGCGCAAGCCAGTACCGGCCGGGATGAGGTGACCAACGATTACGTTCTCCTTCAGGCCCAACAGCTGGTCGGCCTTACCGCGGATGGCGGCTTCGCTCAACACTTTGGTCGTTTCCTGGAAGGAAGCAGCCGAAATGAACGAGGCCGTGCCCAGCGAGGCCTGCGTGATGCCCTGCAGCGTGGGACGCGATACCGAAGGCTGCGCGTCGCGCACTTGCACGAGGGCAAGGTCGCGGCGTTTCAGGCTGCTGTTCTCGTCGCGGAGGCGACGAGCCGTCACAATCTGACCAGGCTTCAGGTTGGTCGAGTCACCGGCTTCGGTCACCACTTTCATGTCGATAATCATGTCGTTCTCGGCCATGAAGATGATTTTGTCAATCACCTGGTTTTCGAGGAACGACGTGTCACCGGCATCCAGAATCACGACTTTCTGCATCATCTGGCGAACGACTACCTCGATGTGCTTATCGTTGATTTTCACACCCTGCAAGCGGTACACTTCCTGAATCTCGTTCACGAGGTACTCCTGCACGGCGCCGGGGCCCTGAATGCTCAGGATGTCCGAAGGCGTGATGGCACCATCCGACAGCGGCATGCCGGCGCGGATGAAGTCGTTGTCCTGCACCAAAATGTGCTTCGACAGCGGCACCATGTATTTTTTCTTCACGCCGTCTTTCGACTCCACGAAGATTTCACGGTTGCCACGCTTCACGGTGCCGTAGGTTACGACGCCATCGATTTCCGATACCACGGCGGGGTTCGACGGGTTCCGGGCTTCGAAAAGCTCGGTCACACGCGGCAGACCACCGGTGATGTCGCGGGTTTTGCCCACCGAGCGCGGAATCTTGGCCAGGATGTGACCAGCCGAGATTTTATCGTTGTTCTCCACGTTCAGGTGCGAGCCTACCGGAATGCTGTACGCCTTCTGGCCTTCCACATCGCCCTTCTTGCCGGGGCGAATGATGATGGACGGGTTCTGGTCCTTGGCTTTCGATTCGATAATCACCTTCTCGCGGTGGCCGGTCTGCTCGTCCGACTCCTCGCGGTAGGTGATGCCTTCCGTGATGGCATCGAACTGCACGGTACCATCGAACTCGGCCAGAATAACGGCGTTGTACGGGTCCCAGGTGTTCAGCTCGGTGCCTTTCTCCACTTCCTGGCCTTCCTCTACCAGCATGAAGGAGCCGTAGGGAACGTGGTTGGACGTGAAGACGCGGCCGGTGCCTTTCTCCACGATGCGGATTTCGCCCGAGCGGCCCATTACTACGGCACCCTTGCGCCCTTCGGCGTCGGTGGTAGCCACGGTACGAACGTCTTCGAACTCCACCACACCGGCGAATTTGGCTTTGATGCTCGATTCAACGGCGATGTTGGAAGCCGTACCACCTACGTGGAAGGTACGCAGGGTCAGCTGCGTGCCGGGCTCACCAATCGACTGGGCGGCGATAACACCCACGGCCTCGCCACGCTGCACCATGCGGCCCGAAGCCAGGTTGCGGCCGTAGCACTTGGCGCAGATGCCGCGCTTGCTTTCGCAGGTCAGCACCGAACGGATTTCCACCGACTCGATGCCGGCCAAGTCGATACGACGGGTCGTGTCTTCCTTGATTTCCGAGCCCGAGGCCAGAATCACTTCGTTGGTGTTGGGGTCCACGATGTCGTGAACGGTCACACGGCCGAGGATACGCTCCGACAGCGGCTCCACGATGTCCTCGTTGTCTTTCAACGCGAAGGTTTCGATGCCGCGGAGGGTACCGCAGTCCTGCTCGTTCACAATCACGTCCTGCGACACGTCTACCAGACGACGGGTCAGGTAACCGGCATCAGCCGTCTTCAGAGCCGTGTCGGCCAGACCCTTACGGGCGCCGTGCGTCGAGATGAAGTACTCGATTACGTCGAGGCCTTCTTTGAAGTTCGACAGAATCGGGTTTTCGATAATCTCGCCAATCGAGCCTTGCAGCGACTTCTGGGGCTTGGCCATCAGACCACGCATCCCGCCCAGCTGACGAATCTGCTCGCGCGAGCCGCGGGCCCCCGAGTGCATCATCATGTAGATAGAGTTGAAGCCCTGGTTTTCTTTCTCCAGACGGCCCATCAACGTTTCCGTAATCTGGTTGTTGATGCGCGTCCAGATGTCGATAACTTGGTTATAACGCTCGTTGTCCGTAATCAGACCCATCTGGTAGTTCTGGGTTACGGCCGCTACGTCGGCTTGCGCCTGCTTCACCAGCTCATCTTTCTCTTTCGGAATGTTGATGTCGCCCAGACCCATGCTCAGACCGCCTTTGTAGGCCGACTGGAAACCGAGGGTCTTGATGTCATCGAGGAACTGCGCGGTGCGGGCCATGCCCGTGCGCTTGAACACTAGCGAGATGATTTGCTGGAGCTTCTTCTTGGTCAGCAGCTCGTCCACGAAGCCTACTTCCTCGGGCACGAGCTGGTTGAACAGCACGCGGCCGGCCACGGTGTCAACCACCTTGGTTACGAGGTCGTCGTTTTCGTCGCGCACTTTGGTACGCACCTTAATGAAGGCGTGCTTCGAGAGCTGGCCTTCGTTGATGGCGATAACAACTTCTTCGTCCGAGTAGAACATCCGGTCTTCGCCCAGAATCTTCTCGTTCTCGGTGCTGCGCTTGCCTTTGGTCACATAATACAGACCCAGAACCATGTCCTGCGACGGTACCGCGATGGGCGCGCCGTTGGCGGGGTTCAGGATGTTGTGCGACGCCAGCATGAGCATCGAAGCTTCCAGGATAGCGGCCGGGCCGAGGGGCACGTGCACAGCCATCTGGTCACCGTCAAAGTCAGCGTTGAAGGCCGTACAAACGAGGGGGTGCAGCTGGATAGCCTTGCCCTCGATGAGGCGCGGCTGGAATGCCTGGATACCCAAGCGGTGCAGCGTAGGAGCCCGGTTGAGGAGCACCGGGTGGCCTTTCAGCACATTTTCCAGGATGTCCCACACCACGGCATCCTTGCGGTCCACAATTTTCTTGGCCGACTTCACCGTCTTCACAATGCCGCGCTCGATGAGCTTGCGGATGATGAACGGCTTGAACAGCTCGGCCGCCATGTTCTTGGGCAGGCCGCACTCGTGCAGCTTCAGCTCGGGGCCTACCACGATTACCGAACGGCCCGAGTAGTCGACCCGCTTACCGAGCAGGTTCTGACGGAAGCGGCCCTGCTTGCCTTTCAGCATATCGGACAGCGACTTCAGGGCGCGGTTGCCTTCGGCGCGCACGGCGTTCACCTTACGCGAGTTGTCGAACAGCGAGTCCACGGCTTCCTGCAGCATGCGCTTCTCGTTGCGCAGAATCACCTCGGGCGCCTTGATTTCAATCAGACGCTTGAGGCGGTTGTTGCGGATGATAACGCGACGGTACAGGTCGTTCAGGTCGGACGTGGCGAAACGGCCACCGTCCAACGGCACGAGCGGGCGCAGCTCCGGCGGAATCACCGGCACCATGCGGATTACCATCCACTCGGGCTTGTTCTCGATGCGGGTAGCGGCGTCGCGGAAAGCTTCCACTACGCGCAGGCGCTTCAGCGCCTCAGCTTTACGCTGCTGCGAAGTTTCGTGCGCGGCAGAGTCACGCAGCGAGTAGCTCAGCTCGTCCAGGTTGATGCGCTCCAGCAGCATGTGCAGGGCATCGGCCCCCATACGGGCGATGAACTTGTTGGGGTCCTCGTTGGGCAGCATCTGGTTCTCCCGGGGGAGTTTGTCGATGATGTCCAGGTATTCGTCCTCGGTGAGGAAGTCGAGCACTTGCACGCCTTCTTCCGCCAGCGAACCGGGCTGAACAACGACGTATCGCTCGTAATAGATAATTTGGTCGAGCTTCTTGGTGGGCAAGCCCAGCAGGTAGCCGATTTTGTTGGGCAGCGACTTGAAGTACCAGATGTGGGCAACGGGCACCACCAGTTCGATGTGGCCCATGCGCTCACGACGCACCTTCTTCTCGGTCACCTCCACGCCGCAACGGTCGCAGATAATGCCCTTGTAGCGGATACGCTTGTACTTACCACAGTGGCATTCCCAGTCCTTCACAGGACCGAAAATCCGCTCGCAGAACAGGCCACCCATTTCGGGCTTGTACGTGCGGTAGTTGATGGTTTCAGGCTTCACCACTTCGCCGGTGCTGCGCTCCAGAATTGCTTCGGGCGAGGCCAGCGAGATGGTAACTTTGGAGAAGTCCTGAACTACTTTCTTGTTTTTTGCGAAAGCCATTTGATTGGGGTTAAGCTAGTAGCTGTTGGCTTTGAGCTGCCTGATTCTTCGCCGTTCGCCAGAAGGGCGCAAGAGAATCAAAACAGGTTGACGCTTTAAAAAGTGCCTTTGCTTAACAGATAGGTATGTCGGGCAAAGGCACTTGAAAAAGGTCGAAAATTTAAATCCGACGGCAGGGCGGAACGATGGGAAGGCCTTCGATTAAGATTCACTGGGGGGGTTGATGCTGCACTGACCATATCTCGGAACAGCCCCCGCTCCTCTTTCACCGAAGCGTTTTCTCACCTTTCGTTACCAGAGTCGCTCAGTTAGCGCCTCCTGTTGCCTGCCGGCAGGTCGACTAATGGTTAACAGTTAGTGGTTAACGATTAATCACTAATCGTTAACCACTAACCATTATTCACTATTCCATCGTGATTTCGAGTGCCAGACCACGGAGCTCGTGGAGCAACACGTTGAACGACTCGGGGATGTTCGGCTTGGGCAGAACGTCACCTTTTACAATGGCTTCGTACGCTTTCGCGCGGCCCACCACGTCATCCGATTTCACGGTCAGGATTTCCTGGAGCACGTTGGAAGCACCGAAGGCCTCCAGCGCCCACACTTCCATCTCGCCGAAGCGCTGGCCACCGAACTGCGCCTTACCACCCAGCGGCTGCTGCGTGATGAGTGAGTACGGCCCGATGGAACGAGCGTGCATCTTGTCGTCAACCAAGTGACCGAGCTTGAGCATGTAAATCACACCCACGGTTACCGGCTGGTCGAAACGGTCGCCCGTCAGGCCATCGTGCAGGTACGCACGACCCCAGTCGGGCAGGCCAGCCTCGGTCAGCTCGCGAGCTACTTCGTCCTCGGTAGCGCCGTCGAAAATCGGAGTCGAATACGTCCGACCCATTTTCAGCCCAGCCCAGCCCAGTACGGTCTCGTAAATCTGACCGATGTTCATGCGGCTTGGTACACCCAGCGGGTTCAACACGATGTCCATCGGCGTGCCGTCGGGCAGGAAGGGCATGTCCTCATCGCGCACGATGCGGGCTACTACCCCCTTGTTACCGTGGCGGCCGGCCATTTTGTCACCCACCTTCAGCTTGCGCTTCTTGGCGATGTAAACCTTGGCCAACTGTACGATGCCGGCGGGCAGCTCGTCGCCCACTTCCAGAGTGAAGCGCTGACGCTTGAACTTCGCGGTGATGGTGTTGCGGCGCTTGGCGTAGTTACGCACCAGTTCCAGTACCAGGCCATTCACGCGGGCGTCGGCCGTCCAGCCTTCCAGAATCAGGTCCTTGAACAGGTTTACTTCTTCCGGAACAGCGTAGTTGCTTTCGTCCTTATAAGGGTTCTTCTCGGGGAAAAGACCTTCGGTGATGTTTTTGCGGTTGAACTTCACGCCCTTGGCAATCATCTCCTCGCCGAAGCGGTGCTTGATGCCCTGGCTCGTTTTGCCTTCCAGCAACTGCACCAGCTTGTCAATCATGATGGCTTTCACGCCACGCAGCTCCTGCGCGTAGGTCGACTTAAGGTCTTCCACTTCCTTCTTCGACTTGGCTCGGAGGTTTTTGTCTTTCTTCGGACGCGAGAAGAGCTTGGTACCAATCACCACACCCTGCAAGGAGGGCGGCGCTTTGAGGGAAGCATCCTTCACATCGCCGGCCTTGTCGCCAAAGATGGCGCGGAGCAGCTTCTCTTCCGGAGTCGGGTCCGTCTCGCCTTTCGGCGTGATTTTACCAATCAGGATGTCGCCTTCTTTCACTTCGGCGCCAAGGCGGATGATGCCGTTGTCGTCGAGGTTGCGCACGGCTTCTTCGCTTACGTTCGGAATCTCCGAGGTCAGCTCTTCTTCGCCGCGCTTGGTCTCGCGCACTTCCAGCTCAAATTCCTCAATGTGAATCGAGGTGAAAATGTCGTCGCGCACCACACGCTCCGAGATGACGATGGCATCCTCGAAGTTGTAACCCTGCCACGGCATGAAAGCCACCTGCATGTTGCGGCCCAGGGCGAGTTCGCCCTGGTTGGTGCCGTAGCCTTCGCAAAGCGCCTGGCCTTTGGTCACCCGCTCGCCGCGCTTCACGAGCGGCGTCAGGTTGAGGCAGGTGTCTTGGTTAGTGCGACGGAACTTGATGAGGTCGTAGGTAATCCGCTCGGCATCAAAGCTCACCATGATGTCGTCCTCCGAGAGGTCGTACTTCACGACAATCTTATTAGCGTCCACGAAGTCAATCACGCCCTCGCCTTCGGCCATAATTAGCGTGCGCGAGTCGGTGGCAATGCGGCCTTCCAGACCCGTGCCCACAATCGGGGCCTCGGGACGGAGCAGCGGCACGGCCTGGCGCTGCATGTTCGAGCCCATGAGCGCACGGTTGGCGTCATCGTGCTCCAGGAACGGAATCAGCGAGGCGGCTACCGATACAATCTGGTTTGGGGCCACGTCCATGTAGGAGTACTCCTCGGGGCTTACCACAGGGAAGTCGCCTTCGAAACGGCCTTTCACCAGCTCCTGGGTCAGTTTGCCATTGTCGTCCAGCAGCGAGTTGGCCTGGGCGATGTGGTGCGTGTCTTCTTCCTCAGCGGTCAGGAACTTCACGTTCTCGCTCATGTCCACCTTGCCGGCCTTCACGTCGCGGTAAGGCGTCTCGATGAAGCCCATGGCATTCACGCGAGCGTGCACGCACAGCGACGAAATCAGACCGATGTTCGGGCCTTCCGGGGTTTCGATGGTGCACAGACGGCCGTAGTGGGTGTAGTGAACGTCACGTACTTCGAAACCAGCGCGCTCACGCGACAGACCTCCCGGCCCGAGTGCCGATACGCGGCGCTTATGCGTCACCTCAGCCAGCGGGTTGGTTTGGTCCATGAACTGCGACAGCTGGTTCGTACCGAAGAACGAATTAATCACGCTCGATAGGGTACGGGCGTTAATCAGGTCAACCGGTTTAAAATCCTCGTTGTCGCGCACGTTCATGCGCTCCTTGATGGTACGCGCCATCCGGGCCAGGCCCACGCCGAACTGGGCGTAAAGCTGCTCGCCCACGGTGCGTACACGGCGGTTGCTCAAGTGGTCAATGTCATCGACAATGGCCTTCGAGTTAATCAAGCCAATCAGGTACTTCACGATGAGGACGATGTCCTCATTGGTCAGCACCCGCGACTCTTGCGCCATGTCAATCTGCAGCTTCTTGTTAATCCGGTAGCGGCCCACTTCCCCGAGGTCGTAGCGCTTGTCCGAAAAGAACAGCTTTTGGATGATGTCGCGAGCAGTTTCTTCATCCGGAGCTTCCGTATTCCGGAGCTGGCGGTAAATCTGCTCCACGGCTTCCTTCTCCGAGTTGGAGTTGTCCTTCTGCAGCGTGTTGTAGATAATTGCGAAGTCCGCAATGTTCACGTTCTCACGGTGCAGAATTACCGACTTGGCGCCGGCCTCCAGAATCACGTCGATGTCAGCGTCCTCAATCGTGGCATCGCGCTCCAGCAACACTTCGTTGCGGTCGATGGATACCACTTCGCCGGTGTCCTCGTCCACGAAGTCTTCCGTCCAGGTGCGCAGCACCCGGGCAGCCAGCTTGCGGCCCACTACTTTCTTGAGGTTCTTCTTATCGGCCTTCACCTCTTCCGACAGCCCGAACAGGTCGAGGATGTCTTTGTCGGTGCCGTAGCCGATGGCGCGAAGCAGCGTCGTCACCGGGAATTTCTTCTTCCGGTCGATGTACGCGTACATCACGTTGTTCACGTCCGTGGCAAATTCAATCCACGAGCCTTTGAACGGAATAATACGGGCCGAATACAGCTTGGTGCCGTTCGTGTGCTTGCTCTGAGCGAAGAATACGCCCGGCGAGCGGTGCAGCTGCGATACGATAACACGCTCGGCGCCGTTGATAACGAACGAGCCCTTCACGGTCATGTATGGGATGTTCCCGAGGAACACCTCCTGCTCAATCGTTTCGAAGTCCTCGTTGTCCTTATCATTGCAAATCAAACGCAGCTTGGCCTTCAGCGGAACCGAATAAGTCAAACCACGGTCGATGCACTCGTCAACCGAATATTTCGGCGGGTCGACGTGGTAATCGATAAAGTTGAGCACGAAGTTTTCGCGCGAGTCCGAAATCGGGAAGTTCTCGGCGAACACTTTGAACAATCCTTCGTTAGAACGACGCTCGGCAGCGGTTTCCAACTGAAAGAATTCCTGGAACGAGCGCACTTGCACGTCCAGGAAGTCCGGGTACTCGATAACCTTCTTAATCTTGGCGAAATTGATTCGCTCGGCGGCCGTTTTCTTCAGGGCGGCCGTCTTTGCTTTCGGTGTAGCCAATGCGATGGGGATTAAAAGATGGACACAGAAGCGTAATGAAGGAAGCCGGGGTGGCGGCCCGTCAGCGGTGCGGTGCACTCCCTAACCACCTCTGCAACAAGATGGTTAGCTGACATAGCAAAAGCGCGAACCGAATAGCTCGCGCGGTTGACACGCTACAAACAGGAAAAGACCTGGCTAAGTTGCCAGGTCTAATCCTTATTCGAAGCGGGTCCGGAGATGCTTCAGGAGCAGAAACTACTTAACTTCTACTTCAGCACCGGCTTCCTCGAGCTGCTTCTTCAGCGACTCAGCCTCGTCTTTAGCTACACCTTCTTTCAGGGGCTTGGGAGCACCGTCAACCAGTTCTTTGGCTTCTTTCAGGCCCAGACCGGTCAGGTCTTTCACCAGCTTCACAACAGCCAGTTTCTGGCCGCCGGCAGCCTTCAGGATAACGTCGAACGACGTCTTCTCCTCGGGAGCCTCTTCAGCAGCAGCGCCACCGCCACCAGCTACCATTACGGGAGCAGCAGCAGCCGGCTCGATGCCGTACTCGTCCTTCAGGATGCCTGCCAATTCGTTTACTTCTTTCACCGTCAGGTTTACGAGCTGCTCAGCGAATGCTTTCAAATCTGCCATTTCTGTAGATTGTTAAAAAAAAGTGTTGTTGAAAATTTGATTGGAGTGCGAAAAAGCAGCGGGCTTAAGCAGCCTCTTTTTCGCTGAGGGTTTTGAGGATGCCAGCCAGCTTGTTGCCGCCGCTCGACAGAGCAGAGATAACATTTTTGGCGGGCGACTGGAGCAGGCCGATGAGTTCACCGAGCAGTTCCTGTTTGCCTTTGATGGTGGTCAGGCCTTCGAGCTGGTTGGCGCCGAGGTAGATGCTGGCATCTACGTAAGCACCTTTCAGCACGGGCTTGGGCTCAACACCGCGGGGGTATGCCTGCGACTTGTAGAAGTCGCGCAGCATTTTGGCCGGAGCCGAGCCGCTCTCCGTAGAGAACAGTACGCCCGACTGGCCTTTCAGCGCGGCGTCCATCTCCGACGTGTCGTGGCCGAGCGTATCCAGCGCCTTGCGGATGAAGGTGTTTTTGTACACCTTGTACTCCAGGCCGCGGTTGAACGCCAGACGACGGAAGTCGTTGATTTTCGCTACCGACATCACCGAAGCATCGACGATGTAGAACGAGTTGTGCGATTGCATCTTTCCGCTCAACTCATCCACGAGGGCTTGTTTTTCTTCCCGGGTCATGTTTGGTTGATTTAATTAGTTAGCGGAATTTACTTGGCTGTCTACCGGAACGGCAGGCGACATCGTGCTCGAGAGCGTGATGCTCTTGATGTACGTGCCCTTCGACGACGAAGGCTTCAGGCGACCCAGCGTCTGGATTACTTCCAGGGCGTTTTCGGCCAGCATTTTCGGGTCGAACGATACTTTACCAACCGAGCAGTGGATGATGCCGGTTTTGTCAACTTTGAAGTCGATTTTACCAGCTTTCACTTCCTGCACCGCCTTGGCGACGTCGGTCGTTACGGTGCCCGACTTCGGGTTCGGCATCAGACCACGGGGACCGAGCACACGGCCCAGACGACCTACCTTAGCCATTACGGCGGGCATGGTGATGATGACGTCGATGTCGGTCCAGCCTTTCTCGATTTTCGAGATATAGTCGTCCAGACCCACGAAGTCGGCGCCAGCGGCGAGGGCTTCGGCCTCCTTGTCGGGAGTAACCAGGGCCAGCACGCGAACGGTTTTGCCGGTGCCGTGGGGCAGGGTGGCCACGCCACGAACCATCTGGTCCGCTTTGCGGGGGTCCACGCCGAGGCGAACGTCGATATCTACCGAAGCATCAAATTTGGTGTAGGTAATGTCCTTCACCACGATTGCGGCTTCCACGAGGCTGCGCACTTGCGTCAGGTCGTGTTTGGCAAGGGCTTCCTTGCGCTTTTTGCTTACTTGTGCCATCTGTTCTTTTCTCCGTTTAATTATTCAGCAAAAGGAGAATCGCCCTTGATGGTAATGCCCATGCTGCGAGCCGTGCCGGCCACCTGCTTCATGGCAGCTTCCACCTGGAAAGCGTTCAAGTCAGGCATTTTGGTTTCGGCAATGGTACGCACCTGGTCCCACGTCACGGAGCCAACTTTGTTACGGTTCGGCTCTTTCGAGCCGCTCTGCAACTTGGCAGCTTCCATGAGCAGCACCGGAGCCGGTGCCGTCTTCACCACGAAGTCGAACGACTTGTCGGTGTACATGGTGATGAGTACAGGACAAACTTGGCCGGCTTTATCTTGGGTGCGAGCATTGAACTGCTTGCAAAACTCCATGATATTCAAGCCTTTGCTACCAAGTGCAGGTCCTACCGGCGGCGAAGGGTTCGCGGCGCCTCCCTTTATCTGCAGACGCAGATAACCTCTGATTTCTTTGGCCATTTGATTGGTTTGGCTGCGGCTCCTGCGTCGTAACTCGCGCTTGCCTCAGTTTAGTAAACTCCTGTTTGGAAGCCCCGCCGACCCGGAGCAATTAGCCGGCGTGGTGTTTTTTAGTATTGAGTAGTTAGTAGCAAGTAGTTAGATTAATGAGCAATAATTGTCTTACTACTCGATACTTCTTACTTGCTACTAGCTTATACTTCTTTTTCTACCTGAGTGTAGCTGAGCTCTACCGGCTGCGAGCGGCCGAAGATTTTCACGACTACGTTCAGCTTCTTACGCTCTTCAAATACCTCATCCACGTTACCGGAGAAGCCATTGAAGGGGCCGTCCACCACTTTCACGAGTTCGCCCACTACGTAAGGCTTGTCGAGGGTCGCATCGGCCTGCTGCTCGGCTTCATCCACGATGCCGAGGATGCGGTTGACTTCGGAGATGTGCAGCGGAACAGGTTTGTTGTTCGATGCGTCCTTCTTGTCTTTGTCGCCGAGGAAGCCAATCACGCCGGGCGTGCTGGTGATGATGTGGTCAACTTCCCCGTGGCCGAGGTCGGCGTGGATGATGATGTAACCGGGATAGAGGTTCCGCTCGCGGACGCGCTTCTTGCCGTTGCGCATCTCAAACACCTTCTCTACCGGAATCAGTACCTGCGGAACAAGCTCGGTCAGGTTGTGCCGACCGAGCTCCGTTTCGAGGTAATTTTTGGCTTTTTTCTCCTGGCCGCTCACGGAGCGCACCACGTACCATTTCAATTCGCCCATCTTGACTATTGATTAGCGAAACGAGTTGTAAAACGCTTTGAGTACCGACTCAAAGCTGACATCCATGACCCCTACTACGATGGCAAACACGAGCGAACCAATTAGCACCAGACCGGCGCTTTTTTGCAGTTCCGTCGTCGAGGGCCACGTCACGTTGTAGCGCATCTCTTCGATGGTGGTGCGGAAATAATTGCTCAGTTTGTCCATTGTGATGGGAAAAACAGCGTTGCCGCTGAAATAACATGGAGCGGACCAACTGGCCCAAATTGCACGAGTGGAGAGATTCGAACTCCCATCAAAGGTTTTGGAGACCTCTATTCTACCCTTGAACTACACTCGTTTATTGACATTTCCGAATAGCGCATTTCGCTAAAGGGAGTGCAAAGGTAAGAGAAACAGAAGAGAAAACAAATACTTGCTTCTGTTTCAGCGTAAAAAAGCCGCTCCCGAAGAGTCGAGAGCGGCTTTTTTATGCTGTTAAGTCAGCTTAGTCGAGAACTTCGGTTACCTGACCGGCACCTACCGTGCGGCCACCCTCACGGATAGCGAAGCGGAGGCCTTTCTCCATCGCCACCTTGTTGATGAGCTCAACGGTGATAGTGATGTTGTCGCCGGGCATTACCATTTCAACGCCCTCGGGGAGGGAGATGATGCCGGTAACGTCGGTGGTACGCAGGTAGAACTGCGGACGGTAGTTGTTGAAGAACGGCGTGTGACGGCCACCTTCCTCTTTCGAGAGAACGTACACCTCAGCCTTGAACTTCTGGTGGGGGGTTACCGAGCCGGGCTTGCAGATAACCATGCCGCGACGGATGGCTTCTTTTTCAATACCGCGGAGCAGCAGACCTACGTTGTCACCAGCTTCGCCACGGTCGAGGATTTTGCGGAACATTTCCACACCCGTAACCGTCGACTTCAAGCCGGCAGCAGCGCCCATGCCCAGGATGTCAACTTGCTCACCCGAGTTGATGATGCCGCGCTCAATACGACCGGTGGCCACAGTGCCACGGCCAGTAATCGAGAACACGTCCTCAACCGGCATCAGGAAGGGCAGGTCGGTCAGACGAGCGGGAATCGGAATGAACGAGTCAACCGCGTCCATCAGCTCGTTGATTTTGGGAACCCAGTTGGCGTCGCCGTTCAGGCCGCCGAGGGCCGAACCCTGGATAACCGGAATGTTGTCGCCGTCGAAGTCGTAGAACGAGAGGAGTTCGCGGATTTCCATTTCCACCAGCTCGAGGAGCTCGGGGTCATCCACCATGTCCACTTTGTTCATGAACACCACCAGCTGGGGAACACCTACCTGACGAGCGAGCAGGATGTGCTCACGGGTCTGGGGCATCGGGCCGTCGGTAGCAGCTACTACGAGGATAGCGCCGTCCATCTGGGCAGCACCCGTTACCATGTTCTTCACGTAGTCAGCGTGACCGGGGCAGTCAACGTGAGCGTAGTGACGGTTGGCGGTGGAGTACTCTACGTGAGCGGTGTTGATGGTGATACCACGCTCTTTTTCTTCGGGAGCATTGTCAATCGAAGAGAAGTCACGCTTTTCGGCCAGGCCCTGGTTTGCCAGCACCATCGTGATAGCAGCCGTCAGGGTCGTTTTGCCGTGGTCAACGTGGCCGATGGTACCGATGTTTACGTGCGGCTTGGACCGGTCGAAATTTTCTTTAGCCATTGTAAAGAGTTAAAAAAAGAGGTGGTGAAGTTTAGTTGAAGGTAAAATCGGAACCTACACGAAGAAAGCGAGACTCAGCCCCTACTGTAATAGAAAACTGTGCGTCGCTTGCCTGAGAGAACCGAGCCGGCGGCCGGAATTGCTCCGACCGCTGGACTTGTTATAATCTGAGCCATTTATGGGATTTGAACCCATGACCTCTTCCTTACCAAGGAAGTGCTCTACCACTGAGCTAAAACGGCTTATTCTAAAAGTGAGCGGGAGACGAGGTTCGAACCCGCGACCTGCAGCTTGGAAGGCTGCCGCTCTACCAACTGAGCTACTCCCGCAGATGGCATGGTAAATATAAGTGGGGGTAACAGGACTCGAACCTATGAACCCGAAGGAGGTGAGTTACAGTCACCCGCAATTGCCGCTATGCGATACCCCCAGTTTTGGTGCCTTCCGGCCGATTGCCAGATTGCGTTTCCCTTCCGATTTCCTGACTGCTGAACCAGTAGTGTTTCGTAAGGAGTCGCAAAATTAGGGTTTTTCTGACACAAGGCAAGGGATGGAGCAAAAAAAGGTTGTTCTTTTTTTGCCTATTTCACGGAACTCGCTTTTACATAAGGTTATAAAATGCTTTGAGCCGGTCATCGGTTTCCTTCTCCCGGATGTTCTGGAGCACTGCTTTGAGGCTGGGCATGGATGGCAGCAGCAGCGCAAGGCTCTTGTAGGCCCCCAAACGGATTTCGTAGCGTGGCGCATTGCGAGCGTAGTCTTCCAATATTTTGATGCCTTTGTCGCGCTCCACGGGCGGAATGTGGGTCATGAGCGTGCCGAAGGACTGGAAGTAGGCATAGAGGTCCATTTCGGTAACATCGGGCAGGCGGCGCAGAAACCACGGGTATTGGTCGAGGCCGCCGTTGAGGGCGTAGTAGCTGGCGATGGCCAGGATGAGCGGGCTGCTGGTGGTGTTTTCGATGGCCGCTACCTGCTGGCGGGTATTTGCTTCCGGCTGCTTGGCCAGCACTTCGAGGGCGGCAGCGGCTACCAGGGCCGAGCTGTCGGCGAGGGCAGCGCCGTAGAGAGGGCCGTAGCTGCCATCGGGAAAAGTGGCAAGCGTGGTAATGGCCTGGGCACGGACGCGGGAAACGGGGTCGGTGGTGGCGAGACGCTGGATGTCCTTGCGCATGCCTTCGGGCTCGGGGCCGCGGTAGCGGCGGAGGTGGTCGAGCGCAAGGCGGCGCACATTCCAGAATTTGTCGTTGAGGGCATTGCGGAGCAGGCTGCTCACGCTCATCTGGTCGGTTTTGTTCTGGAGCAAATCCAGCACTTCCGACTTTTGTTGATAGGTCTGGGCGTGGTAGAACTGGAAAACCAGCTCATCGGTGGTGCGCTCTTCATCGAACTGGGCCAGGAGCTGGCTTTCGTTGTCGAACTTGACGAGGTTGGGCTTTTGGCTGGCGGGCAGCTGAAAAGTCTGGTCGGCCCTGGTGACGGTGATGCGGTGCTCGGTGGGCTGGTTGCTGCCGGTCCAGACGGCCACGGTGACGGGTAGCCGATAAACGGGCTGGAACAGCGTATCCTGCGTTTGCTGCACGCGCAGGGCTACCTGGCCATTGGCGTAAGTGTGCGTAATGCGCAGCTCAGGGTGGCCGCGCTTGAGAAACCACTGGTTGAAAAACCACATCAGGTCCTCGCCGGTCGTTTCCTCGAATGCGTTGCGCAGCTTGGAGATTTCGACGCTGGACAGCTTGTTGCGGGTGAGGTAAAGATTGAGGGCGGCGAAGAAGGCCTCATCGCCCACGTACTTGCGGAGCATGTGCAGCACGCGGCCACCCTTGTCGTAGGAATGGCGGTCGAACATATCCTCCCGGTTGGTGTAGCGGTAGCGGATGAGGGGCTCGCGCTTGCTCTGGGCCTCTTCGAGGTAGTTGTTGATTTTGATTTCCTGCACGAGGCTGGCTTCGTCAGCCCCGTACTTGTGCTCGGCCCAGAGGTACTCGGAATAGTCGGCGAAGGACTCGTTCAGGGGCAGGTTGCTCCAGCTTTCGCAGGTCACGTAATCACCGAACCAGTGGTGGAACAGCTCGTGGGCGATGACGAACTCAGCCGTCTGGTAGTTGGCATCGAGCAGCTCGCGCCTGGTGGCCTGGATGGTGCTGCCGTGGGTGGTGGCGGTAGTGTTTTCCATGGCGCCGCTCACGTAGTCGCGCACGGCTACCTGGGCGTACTTGTCCCAGGGAAATTCGATGTTCAGCCTTTTGGAGAAGAAGTCCAGCATCTCGGGCGTGTGGCCGAAGGTGGCGCGGGCAGTGCCGGCGTATTTCGGCTCCACGTAGTAGTCGACGGGCTTGCCGTGCCAGGAGTCGCTCACCACGGCGAAGTCGCCCACCACCATTGTGGCCAGGTAAGGCGCGTGGGGCTGGCTAAGCTTCCAGGTGTCGGTGCGAGTGCCGTCGGCATTGGCGTGCGAGGACGTGAGCAGGCCGTTGGAAAGCGTTTTGAACTGCTTTTCCACCGTCATGCTGATTTCCTGGGTCATCCGCTGGTTGGGCTTGTCGATGGTGGGGAACCAGCAGGAGCTGCCTTCGGTCTCGCCCTGCGTCCAGATTTGGCGGGGCTTGTTTTTCTCGGTGCCCAGCGGGTTGATGAAATACAGGCCCTTGTCGGAGGTAATGGCGGCCGAGCCGCCCTGCGGCAGCTCGTTGGGCTTGGCCACATACACGATGCGTACCTGATAGGGCGTGGTGCGCGGGTACGGGTGGTCGAGGGTGATGACGAGCTTACGGCGGTTGTAATTGTAGTTGAGGTTCTTATTCTTTTTGTCGCCAACTAATTCTACTTTCTGAATATCAAACCCTTTCGCATCCAGCACCAGTTCGCTTTGCGGGTAGAAGTGCGAGCGCAGCGTGAGCACGGCCGTGCCCAGCAGGTATTGCTTCTTGTAGTCGAACCGCACATCGAGCTTGGTATCGAGCACTTCGGTGAGGATGGTGGCGGCGGGCTGAACCGGGGCTTCGGCCGGCAGCCAGGAGGGCACGACGAGGCCGGCCGACGCAGGAGCCGGTGGCGGAGCGGGCGCGGTCTTTTTATGAACGGGAGCTTTGCTTGGCGCTTTGCCCGAGGTAGACGGGCTTTTCTGGCCAACTGCCAGCAACTGTGCGCACAACATCAGGGTGGTAAGGCCTGGAACCAGATACTTCATGCCAACAACAACGGGCGAAAAACGCCTCAATTTCCGAATTAATTTGAGATTTGGGCTACCTTTAACCCCGCTTTAGCTGCGGCCTCGCTGGTTTCCGAACTCGCCCGCAAGCTAACGATTACACCACCACGCGGCTGCTATCCCACCTAAGCCATTTTCAGATGTTTCAAATAAGCACCGGCACTTCTCAGGTATGGGAGGTGGAATATCGCGCCGCCAATGACGTGACCCTCAACGGCCAACCCTTTGCCTGGGACCTGGCCGATTTGGGGGCCGGCCGCTTTCACATTCTGCACGAAGGTCGCTCGTATAATGCGGAAGTGGTGGAAGCCGACTACGCCGCCAAGACCATTGCGCTGAAGCTGAACGGCCAGCGGGTGGAATTGCAGGCCAAAGACCGGTTCGACCTGCTGCTGGAGCGCCTGGGCATGAGCAACGCCACCGCCACGAAAATCAACGAGTTGAAAGCCCCCATGCCCGGCCTCATCGTAGATATCCGGGTGCAGCCCGGCCAGACCGTGCAGAAAGGCGACCCGCTGCTGGTGCTGGAAGCCATGAAAATGGAGAACATTCTGAAAGCCCCTGCCGATGGCACCGTGGGCAGCCTGAAAGTGAGCCTGCGCGACAACGTGCAGAAAGGCCAGGTGCTGGTGCAGTTTGCCTAGCCAGCCTCCCAATCAATTACCCCGACATACTCAACCACTCCGACTTGAAATACAATCGCATCCTTCTCAAGCTCAGCGGCGAAGCGCTGATGGGCCAGCAGCAGTACGGCATCGATGCCGAGCGGCTGATGCAGTACGCCTCCGAAATTAAGGCCGTGGCCGCGACGGGCGTGCAGGTAGCCGTCGTGATTGGCGGCGGCAACATCTACCGGGGCGTGGAGGCCGAAGCCTTCGGCCTCGACCGCGTGCAGGGCGACTACATGGGCATGCTGGCCACGGTCATCAACTCAATGGCTTTGCAAAGCGCCCTGGAAAAGCTGGAAGTAAGCACGCGCCTGCTCTCGGGCCTCACCATTCAGCGGGTGTGCGAGCCGTATATCCGGCGGCGTGCGGTGCGGCACCTAGAAAAAGGCCGCGTGGTGATTTTTGGGGCCGGCATCGGCTCGCCTTATTTCACGACAGACTCGGCCGCTTCGCTGCGGGCCATTGAGATTGAGGCCGATGTGGTGCTGAAAGGCACCCGCGTGGACGGCATCTATACTGCCGACCCGGAGAAGGACCCGACGGCCACCCGCTTTGCCGAAATCACCTTCGATGAGGTGCTGGCGAAAAACCTGAACGTGATGGACATGACGGCCTTCACGCTGTGCAAGGAGAATAATCTGCCCATCATCGTGTTCGATATGAACACCTCGGGCAATCTGGCCCGCCTGCTCGATGGCGAAGCAATGGGCACGCTGGTCCACGCGGGCGGCACCGGCGCGGGCCGCGACGGCCGCAAACCCATGCTCGACGCCAAGCAGAGCCTGCTGCAACCGCTGGTGGGCAACCAGTCGGAGCAAGCGTAAAGAAATCTTGAACGCTGAGGTTTGCGGGTTGAATCATGAATCAGTATTTCGGCCTCAACTCAACGTCTTTCAACATTTAACCCTCAAAATTCAACCCTTCCAACTAAGATGGACGAAGAAATTCAGTTTTACCTTGATGAGCTGGCCGAGTCAATGACCAAGGCGCTGGCGCACGTAAACGTGGAAATGAGTCGGATTCGGGCGGGCAAGGCCTCCCCGGCTATGCTCGACGGCCTGCGCGTGGACTACTACGGTACGCTCACGCCCATTGGCCAGATTGCGAACGTTACGGCCCCCGACGCTCGCTCGCTGTTCATCAAGCCCTGGGAGAAGAACATGATTAGCGAAGTCGTTAAGGCCATCAAGAACAGCGACCTGGGCCTGAACCCGATGTCGGATGCGGAAGGTGTGCGCCTGAACATTCCGGCCATGACCGAGGAGCGCCGCCGCGAACTGGTGAAGCAAGCCAAAAACGAAACCGAAG
Source organism: Hymenobacter daeguensis (assembly GCF_054780555.1). Lineage (NCBI taxonomy): Bacteria > Pseudomonadati > Bacteroidota > Cytophagia > Cytophagales > Hymenobacteraceae > Hymenobacter > Hymenobacter daeguensis. The sequence goes on along the minus strand of NZ_BAAGWC010000010.1, from coordinate 13,097 downwards.
CCGGCAAGGTGCGTGTGCGCGGCATCCGGAAGGATGTGAACGAGTCGCTGCGCAAGCTGCTGAAGGAAGGCGCATCGGAAGATGCCATCAAAAGCGCGGAAGAAAAAGTGCAGAAAACCACCGACACGTACATTGCCGAGGTCGATAAAGTCCTCAGCAAGAAGGAGGCAGAAATCATGACGGTGTGATTTGGCCTATTGCCGAATGAAGAAGCCCGGCGAATTATCGTCGGGCTTTTTTGCTGTTTGGGAAGTTACCGCAACGGTACGCAGAGCTGTCCTATCGTACCAATTCGGCTTCGACGGCGGCGGGCACCAGGTAGCGGATGCTGCGGCCGGTGCGGAGGCTTTCGCGGATATAAGTGGCGGAGATGTCCAACAGCGGCGCTTCCATTACCTGCACGCGGGGGAATGCGGCCAAATCGGAGATGGGATTGCCGGGACGCGGGTACACGTAGATATCGACTTCGGCCAGCAGACGGGCCGATTCCTGCCAGCGCGGGAGGCCGGGCAGATTATCGCTGCCCATGAGCAGTACGAAATCGTGCGCGGGGTGGCGCCGACGTAAGGCATCGAGCGTGGCGATGGTGTAGCTGGGGCGCGGCAGGCCGAACTCAACGTCTTCGGCGCGCAGGCGGGGGTTGCCGGCAATGGCCAGCTGTACGAGGTGCAGGCGCTCGGCTTCGGGCCGCAGGTCGGCGGCTGCTTTGAAGGGATTGTGGGGCGTGACGACGAGCCAGACTTCGGCCAAATCGGTGCGCGTGGCGAAGTGCTCGGCCAGAATCAGGTGCCCGACGTGAACGGGGTTGAAGGAGCCAAAAAGCAGGCCGATGCGGGCCATGCTACACGATGGCCGGCTCGGCGCTGATGAACTGGCGCACCAGCTTCTCGGCGTGGTCAGAAGCTTCGTCGAGGTTGTCGTTGACGACGGTTACGTCGAAGCGGCTTTCGAACCCGAGCTCGAAATTAGCCTTGTAAATCCGCGAGGAAATGCTGGACTGTGAGTCGGTGGCGCGGGCCTGCAAGCGCTGCTCCAGCACTTCGATGGACGGCGGGCGGACGAAGATGGCCAGCGCCCGGTCTTTGTAGAAGTCCTTGATGCTGAGGCCACCTTTCACGTCCACATCGAGAATGGCGTGCTTACCGCTGTCCCAGATGCGCTCAATCTCGGACTTCAGCGTGCCGTAGAACGCACCTTCGTACACCTCTTCCCACTCCACGAACTCGTCGTTGCGAATCTTATCCTGAAAATCCTCAACCGAGATGAAGTGGTAGTCCTTGCCATTCACTTCGGCCCGGCCGCGACGGTCGCGGGTGCAGGCCGAAATAGAAAAGCTAAGCTCCGGCAGCCGGTCCATGAGCCGGTGCACGATGGTGGTTTTGCCAGCGCCCGAAGGGGCCGAAAACACAATGATTTTGCCTTGCATCGCGCAAAGCTAATCTCAAATGCCCGGTATTAGGCAGTGATGGCACCTACGCGGGCCAGAATGGCATCGTGCAGGCTGGCCGGAATGGGCTGACGGCTCACGCGCTGGTTCAGGAAGCTAACGAACACGCGCTGTTTTTCGATGCTGTCGAAACAGGGCGAGCAGTCGGTGGCGTGGTCGTAGAGGTAGTCCTCGTCTTCCATGGTCACGGGCTGGCCTTCGATGAGTTGGTCTAGTACAGTATTCACTCGTTCGCAGTCGGGGCCATTATCGGGGGAAAGGGCAATGGGGGCCGACGTATTGGTTTGTGTAGTAGCAGATTGGTTCATAAGTGAAAAGCAAAATATGGAAGGCGTGAGCAAGCGAAACCCGCAAGAGCACCGCCGGGTGCCCTTGCTGCTGACGTTAATTATTATCGTCCTCGGTTAGTTCCGTTTCGTTGTCAATTGCATCATTGCCATATCCCATTGATTGGGCGTATTTCTCCAGCTTATCCTTGAGAAAATTGCGGGCGCGGTGCAGCCGCGAACGCACCGTACCAATCGGAATATCAAGCACTTTGGCCATCTCCTCATAGGTGAAGCCTTCGAGGTCGCAGAGGATGATGACGGTGCGAAAATCGACGGGCAAAGAATTTAGCGCGCTGGCCACTTCGTCGCCAATCAGGTCGCGGGCCGACTGCTGGCGCATGTCGGACGACGAGGCCCCGATTTCGCCTTCGGCTTCTACGTCGTCGGGGTTGTAGTAGCCTTCTATTTCGCTGTAATCGACCTTGGCGGGCTGCTTGCTTTTCTTGCGGAAGTCGTTGATGAACGAGTTCTTGAGAATGCGAAAAAGCCAGGCCTTGGCGTTGGTACCGGGCTCGAAGTATTCGAAAAAGCGGTATGCCTTCAGGTACGTCTCTTGCACCAAGTCGTTGGCATCGTCCTCGTCGAGGGTGAGCCGATAGGCAAAGTTGTAGAGCGGGTCGAGCACGGGCATAAGCTCGGCCTGAAAGCGCCGGTCTTTTTCCTCTTTGCTCAGTTTGACCCGTTCGGGAGAATCGCTCATACAGGGGCGGGGGAAGTTGCAGGCCGAAACCTACGAAGGAATAGGGAATTGGGACAAATATGGCGTGCGTAAGCTACTCGGATTGAGTGGGTGGCCGGGTTGCTTCGCGCTGAAGTCGCTCGCGGAACGTAGCTGCTGGTGATTGATTGATTGAAAACCCAAAACCCGCCTTGCCCAACGTGCGGCGCATTGCCGGATGTACGGATTGCAGGCGCGGCTAGGTTGCGCGAAACGCTATATGCAGCAAACTAACTGGCCGAATACGCCATTGTTCGGGCCTGAGGGTATTTATTGTGCCGCTGGCAACGGCGCCCAGGCCGCTACCCGTGCCGCTACTGCCGCAGCTTCGATGGCGCGGATGCAGGTGCAGGCGGCGGGCTGCCGGCGGCAGTCGTCACAATCGGGCTTGTCGAACACCATGAATTCGGCGTGCGGGCCCAGCGGGGCCCAGCGGCCGGGGTGCATGGGCCGGATGGGTGGGTACAGGCCCAGTGCGTGGCGGCCCAGCGCGGCGGCGAGGTGCAGCGGGCCGGTGCTGCCGGCCACCAGGCCATCGGCGGCGGCGATGAAGGCGATGAACTGCGGCAGGCCGAGCTGGCCGGTGAGGTCGGCGGTAATGAAGGCGGCGTTTTCCTGAAGCCAGGCGGCCAGCTCCTCCCCTTCTGCGGCCGTGCCGGTGACGAAAACGCGGTGGCCGGCGTGGTGCAGCATTTGAGCGAGGCGGCCGAAGTTATCGAGGCCCCACTCGCGGGCGCTGCCCCGGCTGCGCGGGTGCAGAATGACGTTGAACTGGCCGGGCCGACGCTGATTCAGCAGCTGCAGCAACGATGGAGCAACGGCTTCGGTGGCGTGCAGGTGCACCAGCCGGGCGACTTCGGCCAGCGAGGGCTCGGAGGTGTCGCCCAGCGGCTGGAGCAGCCGGGGGTTCAGCTGGGCTTCGTGCAGGGGCGAGTGGCGGCGGCTGAGGGCCACCAGCCGGTTGCAGGTCAGCCAGTGCTGCCAGCGGTTGCGCGTGCCGATGCGCAGGGGAATTCTGGCCTTCTGGGCGAGGCGGGCGAGGGTTTTATTCGGGAATACGTGGATGATGGCGGCGGCTTCGTAGGTTTTCAAAGCAGCTACCTGCGCGGCTTCGGGCAGCTTCACCAGCTCATCCAGGTTCAGAAAATCATCGACCCACGGGCAGGCCGCGGCTACCGGCGCGGTATAGGTGCGGCCGATGAGGACGACCCGACTGGCCGGAAAAAGCTGCCTGAGCCGTCCGCAAACCGGCAGCGTCAGCACCACGTCGCCGATGGCATCGGTGCGGGAGACGAGGAAGGTAAAAGGCTTGGTTTCCGGGCTCATGCTTCGGCGTGTTCGGTGCGGGTTTTGAGCTTGGCGAATTTCAGGAACACGCCCCAGGCCGAGATGCCGGCGATGCACAGGCCCGCAAACCCATCGAGCAGGCCCAGCCGAAAAAAGTAGCCGTGCACGAACTTCCAGAGCGGCTTGAGCAGCAGATGGAACAGCGTGACCCGGGTTTTGCCGCGCAGGGCCAGCTCCTGGGCCGTGATGCTGGTGAACTTGTTGAGCTGGCTGACGTGCTGCGCAATGCTGTGGTAGCTGTAGTGCAGGGCGTCGCCGGCGAGCGGGCCGGTGGTTTGGCCGGCGTTTACTTCGTAGCGCTCGTGCAGGAGCAGGCCGGTCCAGCGGCCCAGGCGGCGGTCGTAGAGGCGCAGCTTGCGGTCGGGGTACCAGCCGCCGTGGCGCACCCAGTGGCCGCAGTAGCTGGTGAGGCGGGCCATGGCATACGCGGCGTGCTGCCAGTCGGCCTTGGCGGCGCGGATGGACTGGCGCAGCTCGTCGGTGAGCACTTCGTCGGCATCGAGCTGGAGGACGTGGTCGAACCGGGCCTGGCTGGTGGCGTAGTTTTTCTGCTCCACGTAGCCGGCGAAAGCGTGCTGAATGACGCGGGCCCCGTGCTGGCGGCAGATGGCCACGGTGGCATCGGTGGAGAAGGAATCGACCACGAGCACGTCGTCGGCCACGTCGCCCAGCGCCTGGAGGCAGCGGGCAATGTTGGCCGCTTCGTTGAAGGTGATGATGACGACGGAGAGGGAAACGGGCATGGGCCGGCAAAGGTACGTGGCCGCTCAATGCGCGGCGGCGGCCATATTTGCCGGGGCGGCCTGCTGCCCGGTTCTTATTGCCCATCCCAATGCCTGCTTCTCTGCCTGAGTGCCGCGCTTACTATCTGGCCAAAGGCTGGCGCATTTTCATGTGCGTGGCGGCCCCGCTGCTGATACTGCTGCTTGTGGGAATGCCGCTGCTGTGGTGGCTGGAGAAACCCATGCCGCTGTATGTCGCCCTCTACTGCCTGCTGCCGCTGGGCTTCGGGCTGCTGTTCCTGTACGGGTTGGCGGAGGCTATCTGGGGGCGCGTCGTCCTCACCCCCGAGGGCATTACGGAGGTGAGCACCCTGGGCCGGCGGCAGCTGGCGTGGGTCGAGATAAAGGGCTACCGCATCAGCCGCAACTACCTGCGCCTGCTGCCCGCCGACACGCGCAGGCGCTCCGTAAAAATCGGCCTGCTCACCGATGACATATCGAAAATTATTGACTGGGTGGCCGAGTATTATCCCAATCTCGGCCCGGCACCGGAGCAGCCGGCGGCCGGGCCCCGGCTCGTTCCCTTTGCCTCGCCGGAAATGCAGACCGCGCACGACCGGCAGCTGGCGGAGGCGCAGCAAACGGCCCGGCTGCTCAACTATGCCAGCTGGGGGGCCGCGGCGTGGCTGCTGTTTTACCCGGTTCTTTACCAGCTGGCCATCACGGCAAGCCTGCTGCTGCCGGTGGCGGCCGTGGCGGCCCAATGGCTGTACCCCGGCCTGCTGCGGCCCGACGAGCCGGATGCCGCCCCGGCCCCCGCGCTGGGCGTGGCCCTGATTATTCCGGGCGCAGCGCTGTTCATCCGCATGGCGCTCGATATTACGCTGGTCAGCACGGCGGCCATTCAGCCGTGGGCGTTTGGGGTTGGCGGGGGCTTGGCGCTGCTGCTGGTGCTGGGCAGCCGGCAGCATTTATTCGGCCGCGAGGCAGCCTTTGGCCAGGGCGTTATCATCCTGCTGGCGGCCGCGCTCTACGGCTACAGTGCGCCGGTTGCTTACAACACGGCGTTCGATGCAAATCCCGCTACCGATTACACGCCCGCGCTGCTCGCAAAGCGCATCAACCCCGACGAGCTGCCCGGCTTTAAGGCGCAGGTGCAGCCGTGGGGGCCTTTTTCCCACGCCAATGAGCTGCTGGTCGGGCGCGCCCACTACCACCAGCTACAGCCCGGCGACCGGGTGCGGGTGCGGCTGATGCCCGGCGAGCTGGGCATTGCCTGGTTTAAAGTGATAGCGCCCACCGATACCCCCTGAGCCCCTGTCGGCCGCCTGGGTCTGTGATTTTCTCGTATGGCAAGCCGCACTCCGTGCGTAACTTGCGCCCGCATTCGTTTTCCAACCCATGAAAAAAACGCTCCTCCCCGGTCTGTTGGCCGCTGCCCTGCTTTCGCTCACGCTGCCTTCGTGCGGCCCATCCACCTCGGATAGCGAGGATGACATCGTCACCGCCAAGCTGCCCGAGCTGCCCGCCGCTCCTGACACCACCAAGGGCGCCAAGCAGCCCGAGCAGTTCCGCGAGCTGAACGCGGTGAACGCCACGGAGGACATCAAGAAGATGCAGCCGCAGATGTAATCACTGATTTTTGCTGACTGACCGTGATTTCGCTGATTTTTTCGGCTACGTTGCGGGACGCAGGCTATTTGTCAGGTCGCCATTGCTTCGGCAGCGGCGGCCTGATTTCTTTTACGGGCTTTACCCAATACGTCTTTTTATGAACAACCACATTGTGCTGCGCCGGGGCGTGGAGGCCGATTTGCCGCAGGTACTGGGCCTGATTCAGGAGCTGGCTGCGTACGAGAAAGCGCCGGATGCCGTGACCAATACGCTGGCCGCCATGCGGCGCGACGGCTTTGGGCCGGACCCTATTTTCGGCTTCTTCGTGCTGGAAGATGACGAGGCCGGAATCGTTGGCCTGGCGTTGTTCTACACCGCCTATTCCACCTGGAAAGGCCGCATGCTCTACCTCGAAGACCTGGTGGTGACCGAGGCCGGCCGGCGCGGCGGCCTGGGCCGGCTGCTGTTCGATGCCGTGGTGGCCGAAGCCCGCGCCACCGGGGCCATGCGCCTGAAATGGCAGGTGCTGAACTGGAACGAGCCGGCCATTGCCTTCTACAAAAAGCTGGGCGCCCACATCGAGGACGAGTGGCTCAACGGCAACCTGGACGAAGCCCAGCTCAACGGCTACAACGTGAGCCCTACGGCAGCGGCAGCCATCGGCTAGCACCTGGCACCTTACCAAAAAACCGGTCATGCTTCGCCTACGCGCCGCATGACCGGTTTTTTTATCCGCACAGGCGGGGCGTTGGCTCATGCACGGCCTATTGCCGCACAAACTTGCGGGTGCCGGTGCGGCCCTGCGCATCCTGCCACCCCAGCACGTAGAGGCCGGGGCGCAGGCTGGGCAGGGGAATGTTCAGGATGCTCAGCCCGGCCAGGGCATTGAGGGCCGTGGTCAGCACGCGGCGGCCCAGGGCATCGTACACGCGAAAGGTGACCGCACCATCGGCGGTGGCGGGGTATTGCAGGCGCAGGAAAGCATCGGCTACGGGGTTGGGGAAAATGCTCACCTCATTGCCCTCGGTGCTGACCAGCGCGGGGGCCGCATTGTCGCGCGAGCCATCGGGGCGCAGCAGGCGCAGGCGGTAGTAGTGCAGGCCGGGCAGGGGCTGGGCATCGACCACCTGGTACTGGCCGGCGGCGGCATTGAGGGCCACCGTGCTCAGGGGCTGCCAGGCGGTGGTGTCGCTGCCGGCGCTGCGCTCTACCGAGAAGCCGCTCAGGAAACACTCGTCGCGGGTGGACCAGCTAACGGTAACGCCGGTGCCGGCCGCGTACTGCGCCCCAAAGCCGGTGAGCGGCGCGGGCAGCAGCGCCGGCCCGCCGCAGCCCAGGTTGCGGAAGCTGCGCACCCGCAGCACCTGCCGGGCCCCGGCAATGTCGCTGAGCGGATTGAGGCGGCGGCTGTTCTGGCCCCGCGTCACGGCGTAGTGCATGATGGCACCGGGCAGGTTGAGGTGCGAAAGCTGCTGGGCGTGGCCCAGCTCGTGCACGGCCACCGACTCAAAGTCAATCTGGGGGGTGACGGCCAGCGCCGGGCCGAACTGCCAGACCGTGGCATCGTCGAACTGCATATCGATTTCCTTCACCCAAAACACCACCTCGCCGCCCGGCGCGTAGCAGCCGCGGTAGTAGCTGGTGGTGCGGCCCAGCACCAGGGCCGGCAGCTCGGCTCCCTGGTCGAAGGCCACGACGTTCTGGCCGTCGTCGGCAATGGTGTTGACGGTGCTGGCGGTGCCGGCATCCCAGTTCATGCCCGACTGGCAGCGCCAGCCGGCCAGCGCCCGCTGCCAGGCCCCACCGGCAGCGGCGTTGAAGTTGGGGCCGAAATGAAAGCTGATGCCGCCCGCCGCATTCAGGGCAATGTGCTTGGGACGCTGCAGGATGGCACCGTCGGTGCTTTCCACGTTGGTGAGGGCATAAACGACGGTGAGCGGCGTGGCGGTTTCCACCCCAAACTGGTCGGCGGTGGTGACGCGCACCAGGCCGGAGCCCGCCGGATGGCCGCCGCTCGCCACCGAAGGCACCCGCACCTGAATGCGGGTATTCGACCACGAAAGGTAATCGGACTCGCGGGCGCTTACGCGGGTCGCGCCGCCGTCGTCGGCGTTCCGAAACTCGACAAAGCCCCCGCCCCGGCTGGCCCCGAAGCCGTCGCCGGTGATGGTGAGCACATCCCCGGTGCCGGCCGACAGGCTGGCGGGCGCAAAGCCGGTGATGGTGGGGGCCATGCCCCGCCGCCCGGGCGCAGCGGCCAGAGCCGGATTGGCCTGGAGCTGCAGGCGCGGCTGCCCGGTCAGGCGTGCTATTTCCTGATAGAAAGCCTGGTTGATGGCGGGGTACGTGCGAAATGGCTCGGCGGCCGTGCCATCGGCAGGGCTGTAGGCGATGAAGCCCTGCGCGCTGGCGAAGGGCGTGAGGGCGCGCGCGCCCGTGCCCGGCTCCAGGCCCGGCCAGGGCGCGGCCGTGAGGAAAAACACGCCCTGCTGGCCGGCTTTCAGCTCCAGGGTGTTGGTGAGACGCTGCTGGTCGAGGCCCACGCGGCCGCCTTCGGTGATGACGACCAGGCCGGTGGTGTCGGCGGGCTGGCCTTTGAGGATGGCAAAGGGCCGCAGCCGGTGCCGGGTAAACAGCCGGGTGTGGGCCGCATTCCAGAAGCCCCGGGCATCGAGGACTTCGGCCTCGATGACCAATGCCGACTGCCGGGCCCGCACGGCCGGCTCCAGCGGCAGCATCAGGCAGTGCAGCTCGGGAGCCTGGGCGGCGGCGGGCGCGGGGCCCGTCATTCCCCAGCCAGCGGCCAGGGCAAACAGAAGCGTAGTACGAGCAGAACGTAGGCGTAATGGCATAGGCACGGAAAAAAGCAGACGCCGCCGAAGATACGGAAAATGGGGGGCCGGCAACCTCAGCGGCCCGGATTGGCGGGCGGCGGCGTTTGCCGGCCGTGCTGCCGGTGCTGCCGCCAGTCGCGCCAGATAGCGCCCACGAACACGTTGAGCCGGTAGCTGAAGTACATGCCGTCGAAGTCGTCCTTGTAGTCGGTTTCGAGCACCGACTTGCGGTAGCCCACGCTGCCGCTCACGCCCACCCAGCGAAAAGGCTTCACCAGCACTGCCAGCCCCGCCTCCACAGGCACAAACAGGCCCCGGTTATCGACCACATTTTTGCCGTTCTGGTCGGTTTCGGAGTAGTGGCTGCGCCCGATGCCGGCCTCGATGGGCACGCTCAGCTCCAGCCAGCGGCGCTGGAAAAACACGTAGCTGACGTTGGGCGTGAGGTAGGTGAGGCTGAGCTGCGGCGTGAGGGTATCGGCTATTTTCCTGGTGCGCTTGCCGTTTTTGTATTGGTACACATACTGGTCGGCGTAGTCGCGGCGAAGTGTGTAGCCGCCCAGGCCCACGCGCCAGCGGTGGCCGGGCAGCACCACGCCCGCGTTCAGCCCGATGATATAGACCGCCGAGGACTGCACGAAGGAGTTGCGATTGTCGAGCGACAGCACGAAGCCCACCCGCCGCCGGGGCGGCCCGGCCGCTGCCGGGTGCGGGGCCACCGGCGCGGCCAGGCAGGCCGAATCGGCCGGCGCGGGCTGCTGCGCGGCAGTGGGCGCGGCGGCCAGCAGCCCCGCTCCTGTTGCAATTCCACGAATCGATTTACCCCAACCGGGCCACCGGGTAAAAAACGTCATACCATAAGCGCATTACTCATAATCAGCCATCTAAAGGTATGGCCGGGCTTCAGGCCCTACCAAAGACTGCCGATGGATGCGCAGGTTTAGTCGGCCAGCCGATGGCTATTGCCCCACGGGCGCGGGCTGCGGCTGCCGGGTGGGCGCGGCGGGCGCTACGGCGGGCCAGCCGTCGGCATCATAATCGAGCTTTTCGAGGATGAGGACGCGGCGCGAGTAGCCTTCCGCGTCGTCGATGGCGTCGAAGGTGGGCTGGCGTGGGTCGATGGCGTGGCAGGCCAGCCAGTCCTGGCCGGCCGCATCGGTGATGACGCAGTTGTGGCCGGGGGCGTGCCAGTGGGTGTTGGCGGCCAGGAGCGGCAGGGCCCGGGGTTCGAAGGGGCCGGTGGCGTGGCGGGCGCGGGCCACCAGCACGGCGTAGTGGGCGTGCGGCCCGCAGCAGTTATCGCCCGAGAAAAACAGGTAGTACCAGCCGTGGCGGTAATGCACCCACGCGGCTTCGACCAGGCGGTGGTAGTCGGCGGGGTTGGCAGCACCGCTGGGCTGCACAACGGCCTGCGCCACGCTGCCGGGCCGGAAGCCGAGGCGGTCGGCGGCCAGCTCGCGCACCCAGATGGGGCCGAAGCCCGAGCCCCAGTACAGCAGCCGCCGGCCGGTGGCGGGGTCGTCGAACGCCATGGGGTCGATGCAGGTGAAGCCGGGGCCGGGCAGCAGCGGCTGGCCGCTGTCCACAAACGGGCCGGCGGGCGCATCGGCCACGGCCACGGCCAGGCTGAAAAAGTCGGCTCCATCGGGCCGGGTGGAGTAGTAGAGGTAGTAGCGCCCGCCGTGCTCGCTCACGTGCGGGGCCCATATTTTCTGGCTTTGCCGGGCCCAGCCGGGTTTCTCGGGCAGGCCCTCGCCCAGGTACTCCCACTGCACCAGATTCTGGGAGCGGGCCACCTGCAGGTTGATAATGCCGCCGGCGCGCCGGGTTTGGGTGCCGTAGGCGTAGTACCAGCCGTCGGGGGCGCGAAGGATGGCAGGGTCGGGAAAGTTGTCGTCGAGGACGGGATTGGTGTACATGAGCGGCGGGCGGAAAATAGAGGGAGCGGCCCGGGTGGCGCCATCGGCTGCTGCTGCAGCCATACGCAGGCTGGGGCCACATCGTCGAACGTGGCCAATGAATGGCCCGGGCCCGCCAGCCGGATGGGCAACTTGCTGCCCGCCGGCGCTAGCTTTGCAGGCTGTTTTGTGCCGTAGCATTTATCCGGCTTTATCCATTGTCCACTTTCTCTTTTCAATTTCTCTGTATGCTCAAAAAATGTCTGGTGCTGCTGGCGTTGTGCTGCGCGCCGTTTAGCCTGCTGGCCTGGGGCGTGATGGGCCACCGGGCCGTGGCCCGCATTGCCGAAAACCACCTCACCCCTGCTGCCCGGCGCGAAGTGTACCGCCTGCTGGGCACCGAAACCCTGCCCCTGGTGAGCACCTGGGCCGACGAGCTGCGCGGCGACCCCGCCTACGCCAATACCGCGCCCTGGCACTACCACAACACGCCCGCCGGCCTCGACTTCGCCGCCTTCACGGCGCTGCTCAATGCGAGCCCGGTGCCGGAAGTGCCCACCAATGCCTACCAGGCCCTGCTGCGCGCCCGCCAGGACCTGAAAGACCCCAGGAAAACCGATGCCGAAAAGCTGGTGGCCCTCAAGTTTCTGGTGCACCTGGTGGGCGACGTGCACCAGCCCCTGCACGTGGGCGGCCACGCCGAAGACAAGGGCGGCAACGACATCAAGGTGACGTGGCGCGGCAAGGACGAAACCAACCTGCACAGCATCTGGGACAGCGGCCTGCTCGACTACACGGGCTTCACCTACACCGAAATGGCCACGGCCTACGACCACGCCACGCCGGCCCAAATCAAGCAGTGGCAAAAGGACGACGTGACGACCTGGCTCTTTGAGTCGTATCAGCTGTGCCCGGCCATCTACGCCAGCGCCGTGGCCAACCCCAAGTTCGACTGGCACCTCTACCCCACCTTCGGCCCCACCACCCAGCAGCAGATTCTGAAAGCCGGCATCCGGCTGGCCGGCGAGCTGAATGAGATTTTCGGGAAGTAGGCAGCCGCGTCAGCCCCCCTGCTACCGCAAAAGAAGCCCCGGCCGCGCAGGCAGCCGGGGCTTCTGTGCGTAGTAGCAGTGCTCCTACCCCACCAGCGCCGGCCGCCGGCCGAACCACGGCCGGGCCTGCTCCAGCTGCCCGGCCAGCCGAAACAGCACGTCCTCGGCGCCCAGCCTGGCAATGAACTGCACGCCGCAGGGCAGGCCGTCGGCGGTCCAGTGCAGGGGCACCGACATGGCGGGCTGGCCCGTGAGGTTGGCCACCTGGGTGTAGGGCGTGCGCTCCAGGTTCTGCTCGGCCAGCTTCTCCACGATGCCGGAGCGGCGAATAAGGCCGCCCAGGCCGAAGGTGTTCACCAGCTTCAGCAGGCGCTGTTCCAGCGGCTTGGGCTGCAGCTCGCCGATGCGAACGGGCGGCGTGGCCAGGGTGGGCGTCAGGAGCAGGTCGTAGGTTTGGTGAAAGCGGCCCATGCGGCGGGCGTGGTCGTTCCAGGAGTGGCGGGCGGCGGCGAAGTCGGCGGCGGTGTAGGTGCGGCCCAGCAGGCCCAGCAGCCAGGTGGTGGGCTCCACGTCGCCGGGCCGGGCGGGGCGGCCCAGGTGCTTGCCCAGGGCCGCGATGCTGGCCCCGGTTTCGCCAAAATACAGCATCAGGAACGCCGAGGCCACGGCCCGGCCGTCGAAGGGCAGCGGCACTTCTTCCACCGCATGGCCCAGGCTTTCGAGCAGCCGGGCCGCTTCCAGCACGGCGGTGGCGCATTCCGGGTGCAGGGCGCTGCCCAGCGGGTGCCCCAGGCTAAAGCCGATGCGCAGCCGGCCGGGGGCCCGGCTCACTTCTTCCAGATAGGGCCGCGCCGGGGCAGGCAGGAAGTACGGGGCGCCCGCATCGGGCCCCTGCGTGGCATCGAGCAGGGCCGCGCTGTCGCGCACCGAGCGGCTGAGGACGTGCTCCACGGCCGCGCCCTGCCACTTTTCGCCCTGCTCCGGCCCGGTGGGCACCCGGCCCCGGCTGGGCTTCAGGCCAAACAGCCCGCAGCAGGCCGCCGGTATTCTTATCGAGCCGCCCCCATCGCCGGCCCCGGCCACCGGCACCACGCCGGCCGCCCCGGCATACACCGCGCCGCCGCTGCTGCCGCCGC